>JAAEPW010000580.1 GCA_024232355.1 Chloroflexota bacterium
CGGAGCAATTTCTCCAGGGATTTGCGCGTCGCAAAGTGCTCTGGATGGATCTCGCCGCCTGGGAGATAGTGAGCTATCTTTACATCTTGAATGCTATTAGCTCCCTCGGGGTCAGGATTTAGAGCGCGGATTTGATCGGCATGTACGTGCAGCGGAAAATTGTAATTGATAGGCAGTATGCCGCACGGGATTCTATGACGCACGCAAGCCAGGGTATTGGCAATCTGGGGCTTGAACCACGATTCGACGACACGGTCTACCGCTTTCAATTCCTCTTCAAAGGTCTCGCCTATGTGTTCAGCATATTGCCGAGGGGCTAGCACAAACCCATAGTTGAAATAGTCCGGGCAGCACCGGTGCCGGGTGTCCTTTGACATTAAACCCCATCCCGTATGGACCCGGTTGAGTTGGGGTTTCGGCAGTTCCGCCTCCTCGAAAATCCAGTTCCACCAACGATGACTCGGAATATGCTTCAGGTCCGGCTGACCAAATGGGGAGCAGTGGGCGATGAAGCCAAGGAGACGCTGGGAATGATACGCATCCCAAATGACCCGATCAAAGTCTCCGGCAACGAGAATGTCTGCATCCGCAAAGATTACGACGTCGGCCTCAGATTGTACATAGAAGCGATTGAGAACTGTCCCGCAGTAGGAGAGTCTCTCAAAGAGATCGCGGTCCACCCATTGAAATTCGACCGAGTGCTCGGCGGCCCACGAGCACTCTTGGGCTAGATCACGACGCGGTTCGTCCGCGCTCACCGACACCACACAATGAGCGCTGCGCCCAAGGGGGCCTCCAAACATTTGTAGTGATTCGAGAAAGTAATGCAGCATACGCAGGAATTTCTCGTTTGCACTGATTGGAATTCGGATCTCGACGGTCGGCGCAGTCTTGTCCTGGTCAAGCAATGGGGTGCGGCGCGCGACAAGCTCCGGCGCAGCCTGGGAATCGGCCCTATCACTGTCGGTCGACTCGAGGACGGTGCGGAGCGCGGGCGCGTTGTTGGCAGCGAGGCGCAGAATCGCACAGGTTTCGAGTATCTGCGCTTTGGTGACCCCCGTCCCCCCTGGCAGGAGCAAGACGCGTTGCGCGATGCGATTCGTGTGCGGAAGCCGCTGGTCGACCCCTGGGAACCGTGTGCGATAAGGCTCCATGCGATGATTCCCCGGATAAAAGTAGCGTCTGGCAATCACATTTTCAGCGTGGAGAATGCGGATCAACTGGTCGCGCGAGAGACCAACAGCTTCTTCTTCAACGTTTAAAACAACGTATTGGTAGTTGTGGCGCTCGTGTGGATCGTAGCGGAGCAGCCGCAAACCGGGGATGCCTTTCAGACCCTGGCGGTATCGCTCATAAGTACGTTGATTCTCCTCAAAAACGTGTTCGATGGATTGCAAGTTGGCGAGTCCCATAGCCGCACAGACTTCGGGCATTTTGGCGTTTGTACCAAGAGTCTCGACCCGATCAAAGCCCATAAAACCAAAGTTGCGAATGGCTCTCAGGCGCGTGGCGAGGTTAGCATCGTTCGTCGTCACCGCGCCGCCCTCGAACGTGTGGAACACTTTGGTGGCATGAAAGCTAAAGACCTCCGCGTCACCGAAACGGCCGATCATACCTCCCTGGTGCGTGCAGCCAAAGGCATGCGCGGCATCAAAGATCAGATAAAGTCGGCGGCGCCTGGCGATTTCTTCCAGGCGTTGCGTGTCACAGGCCCGGCCCCAGAGGTGAGTGCCGATGATGGCCGTGGTCCGGTCTGTGATCAAAGCTTCACAATGGCCGGGATCAATGTTCCAGGTAGTCGGATCAATGTCGCAAAAGACTGGATCGAGATTTTGCCAGAGCAGAACGTGCGCCGTGGAAATAAAGCTGAAAGAAGGAATGATGACCTCGCCCTGCAACTCGAGTGCCTGGATTAGCAGAGCGAGCGCAATGGTTCCGTTACAGGTCACCACACAGTGTGCCACATTCAAGAGACGCGCCAAGCGCTCCTCGAGTTCTTGAACCAGCGGCCCGTCGTTTGTTAGCCAGTACCGATCCAGGGCCGCATTCACATAGTCGAAAAAAACATCGCGCTTACCCACGTAGGGCCGGTTCACGTAAAGTTTCTCGGAAAAGGCGGGTGCGTTCCCACAGATCGCGAGATTTTGATGAGTAGCTTTACTGCCTCTCGGTTCACTCATTTTAAAAGCAGTTTTCCGAGTTACAACTAACTTGTATTGTTGAATTGACAGCGTGTATCATTAATCGCAAAGACCGTGCCAACTCCACACCTGGTGATAAGCGAATAAATTGTTTTTTTTTCCATCTCGAACGTGAATCCTCTATTGGTAGTATATCTGCCTGTCGTGCCAATTATACATGATCTGCTATTATTGCCAAACGCGCGCGTTGCCTCATGCTTAAATATGACATCTTGTTTTTGCGCAAAAATATCGTGACAAGATCGTCTTTTGATCGGCAATAGGATTTTAGTACTAATTTGGCCGAAAAACCTTGACTTTACTACCAAAATATGGTACAACTTTAACAGGGGTATCTGATAAATACTGAATTATGTGTGTATTGGATGCACGTTGATTTTTTCCAAAATTTTGCATAACTGCACTGAGACGATGCCTGTCAAGATGAAAGGAGGGAGGACGTTTATTTGAAATATCCAGGCTTCTACATATCTGAAAGCACGTAATTCTCTCAAACAGATAAAAGCTCAAACCAAGTAGTTTGTTTATTAGTAGTTAGGCCCAGGCGCAAGAGCTTGGCGATCACAAAAAATGGTCATCCATTTTAACCTGAGGAGGTTTAGTTATGAACAAGAATAGAATTGCACAAATTTCGTTTCTCGCGATTTTCGCGATGCTGTTTGCTTTGCTGGGCGGTGCAACGACGATAGCCCAGGATCAAAATCCACCGAACCAGGCCGACGCTGTGGCCATCACGATCACAGCAGGCAAGATTTCTTGGAAACCCCAGATTGATAGTGGTGGGTACACACTCACCATTTCTGGGCCGAGTGATTTCTACCTGAGCCAGACCTATCAATCTGGCGACCGCCCCGTCCTTAGGATCGCGGATCAGGTGCTTCCAGCCGGCGTTTACAAGTACGAGTTCCAGTTCATGCCTCTGGAAAAGATGGCTGGGCGCGATGGTGGCGCAGAGAGCCTCACTACTGCTGCCGAAGCGCCGGTCCAGTCTGGCAGCTTTGCCATCTTTGACGGCCGCTTTGTGCTCCAGGACACGACAGAAGACGCGGACGAAGGGGTTCGCGAGCCTGCAGGCGTCCTCGCCCCGGACGACCAGGTCATTCTCGACGACTTGATCGTCGATGGCAGCTTGTGCGTCGGCTTTGACTGCGTCAACGGAGAAAGCTTTGGCTTTGACACCATCAGATTGAAGGAAAACAACCTGCGTATCCATTTCCAGGACACCAGTGCCTCTGCCTCATTCCCCACCACTGACTGGCGAATCGCCATCAACGACTCGGCCAACGGTGGCCTCAGCTACTTTGCCATCCAGGATGTGGACGCCGGAAGGACCGTATTCCAGATCGAAGCTGGTGCTGGGAGCAATGCCCTGTACGTAGACGATTATGGACGGGTCGGGCTTGGGACTTCTACCCCCGCTGTAGAACTGGAAGTTCGGGATAGTGACACGCCCTCCGTTCGGCTGAACCAGGATGGCTCGGGCGGATGGTCGCCGCAAACGTGGGACATGGCCGGTAACGAAGCCAACTTTTTCATCCGCGACGTCACCAATGGCTCCCAGTTGCCTTTCCGTATCCAGCCCGGCGCGGACAGCAACGCTCTCACCATCAGAAGTGATAACAAGGTTGGGATTGGAACCTGGGCACCAGATGCACCGCTCGAGATAGAGCGAAGCGACGGAACGGCCAAAATTCTTGTCACTGAATTGAATGGTACAGTAAGCGCACGTGAAATGTTAAAATTCAGTAACAAAGGGGGCAGCTATATACACTTTGAAAATACCGATAGTGGACAAGATTGGTACTTTACCAGTGAGAACGTCTCGCCGTATGGCTTTATTATTAACAATTCTGCCATCGCCGGGCCCGAGTTTCGCCTGGATACCGATGGGGACTTGACAATTTCCGGCGACCTCGTTACCGGGGGGAGTGGCAATTGCGCCCCACCGAATCCGGCTTGTGACGGAGTTTTCTTGCCCGATTACAACTTGCTGGCTATTCAAGAGCAC
>JAAEPW010000581.1 GCA_024232355.1 Chloroflexota bacterium
CTCTACGCAGACGCGCCCCATACACGGGGGTGGCACACCCCCTCTGAGCACTTTTACCCTACAAATCTGCGTTGCTCCCTAAAAATTAGTGTAAATTCGTGCAATTCGTGGCAAAAAATCCCCCTCCCTCTTAGCCGCAAATCAGAACTCGCCGTATCCGCGTTCGTCCCGGTCCAATGGCAGTTCCAGTCTGGCCTCTTCTCCCTTCTTCTCTACGACGACCACCCGAGGCTCTACCGCCGGGCCACTGCCGCCGCCACTCGCGACCTCCGCTTTGACCAACTCGGCCACCTGTCGCAGCATCTCGGGCGTCATTCCGGCGATACTGTCCGCAAACCCCCGCTCTTTGCGCAATTTGAAACGTGAAGCCTCTACGCGCAGCCGCTCGGCCAATTGGGCCAACTCTCCCGCCGTGGAAGCCAACTCTTCGCTCTGCTGGCTAGCAGCCTGCGCCCCCGTGTTCACCTGCAACATCGCGCTGTTGACCTGCGTCACGCCCCGGGCTTGATCATCGTTAGCCGCCGCAATCTCGGCCACCAGATCCTTCACCTTGGCTACGTTTTGCACGATCTCACCCAGGGCCTCCGCC
>JAAEPW010000582.1 GCA_024232355.1 Chloroflexota bacterium
ACTGGGTATCGCTGAAGAATCGGGCGTCGTCGCCGAAGACCTGCAACATGCGCCGCCCAACCGTCGTGGAAACCCGCATCTTCACGGTCTTCCCGGCCTCGTTTGCCAGGACCAACACGCGCGTTCTCGGCCGGGTAGGAGCGGCTGGCGCGGGGGTCGGAACAGGTGCTGCCACCGGCTCAGGACGCCGTGCAGCCGGCGCCGTCTGCTGGAATGCGGGCCTGGCAGGCAAGTCGATCGCCGTGATGAACTGCGCGTAAGGAAGTTGCAGCGCACGGTCGAGCAGTTCATGGGGCTCGAGCAGGCCGGGCTTGCACTCGCGCAGCGTGACTTCCCTGCTTTCCATGGCGCCGCCGTCCACGTGCCAACGCACCGTGCATCTGGTCACTCCCCGGCCGCCGTAGTAGTTCACCCAGACCACGTACCGGCCCGGAACCGGCCGGTCCCCCGGCATTTCGCCCAGTGTATAGTGTTCCGGTCCGAACCCGTCTGTGTCGTCGACATCCAACCGGCCTCCGATAGCGCTCTCTTTAGCGCCGTAATACACCATTTCACCGTCCGGCTCGAGCACGTGGAGATCGATGTCGGTGCCGTCCGTGTCCCAGACCAGTTCGATCCAGATGCGTTTAGGCGTTTCTTCCTCGTATCGGACCGACACTTCCAGCGGGGCCTGTCCGCCGTGGACTACGATCGTGTTGTCCCCTCGGTCCAGGACGAGTTTCTGCGTGAAGTACCCGGACGCGTCCGTGCCGAACTGGTAACTTCTCGAGCCGACCTGGCACCACATCACCTTGTTGGGCGTTGCGTTTCGCCCGGAAAGCTCGACGACCTGAAACGTCACCACCTCACCATTCCGGGGACTCAGAATCTCCATTGCAGAACTCTCCTAAGAAAGATTTCCCCGACAAAAGTCGGGCGCCTCTCTTTTCCGTCATTGCGAGGGAGCGGTAGCGACCGCGGCAATCACTTGTGGGCAAACGACTTAGGCCGATGTGATTGCCGCACCACGCGCCAAGAATCACGAAGCGCGATGGGAGCGCGTGGTTCTTAAGAAAACGTCTTCGTTTTCTTTCCCGCGGCAGACACGCCTCCGGGCGTGTTCTGGTGTTTGGCCTTAATCTAGTTTTTCTCCCGCGTAATTTTCAATCTGTTGATTTTTCCCTTGACTTTTCGCCTTATAGGCTCTAGTATATACGCTAGAGGCTAGCCAGAGGAGATTGTCATGGGATATCCAACAAAAGTGCAGCTGATTAAGCGTAAGAAGGGAGCTGACCAATACTACATCAACTTCCCAACCGCCATTGCTGAGGCTATGGATTTCGAGAAAGGAGAAGTCGTGAACTGGCACGTGGAAGATAAGGCCAACCTGGTCTTGCATCGCACCAATGTCCCCGCTTCTCCCGTGACGGTAAAAAAAAAGACAAGACGCCGCTCTTAAGCGCAATCGAAGAGTTGTGCCTCCAGGCTGCGTCACCCAAGCATGGGGGGCGGATGACCAACCATGTCTTAGCCCAACTGACCTGCCTTGGAAACCACACCGTCACGGGGTTGTTGAACACTTGTGGACGCCAGTTCAGGGATTGGAGCGCGGATTACCGCCTGTATTCCCAAAACCGTATCGACCCCGAGGAACTCTTTGGGCCGGTGCGGCGAAAACTCTGTGAGCAGGCAGGGCCTGTCGTGATCGCCTTGGATGATACGCGGCTACGCAAAACGGGAAGGAAAACACATGGCGTGAAGTATATGCGGGATCCCATGGGGCCGCCGTTCCGCGTGAATTTCATCCTGGCCCAGCGCTTCTTACAAACCTCCATGGCCTGCAAAGGACAAGATGGACAAGCCCGTATGATCCCCGTTGATTGGGTGCATGCCCCTGTTCCACAAAAACCAAGAAAGACCGCGCCTGAAAAGGAATGGGAGGAGTACCGAATTCAGGAGAAAGCCTGCCGCATCAGTGTGCTCGGCGCGGAGCGCATCCGGCGCATACGCCATTGGCTCAACACCAATAACGCGCAATCGCGCAGCCTATGGGCCGTCGCCGATGGTTCGTTCACAAACGGAACCGTGCTCAAACAACTTCCCGAGAATACCATTTTCGTTGGCCGCATTCGTGCCGACGCCAAACTCTACTACCTTCCCAAAGACCAGCCCAAGGGACAGGGGCGTCCACGCGTCTATGGCGAACAGGCACCTACACCAGAACAACTGCGCCAAGACGAGAACGTTCCCTGGAAAAACGTGGAACTCTTCTTTGGAGGGCAAAGACGCCAACTGCGCGTCAAGCAACTCAAAGCGCTACGCTGGCGAACCGCTGGCCAAAACCACACCCTGCAACTGCTCGTCATCGCACCCACTGCTTACCGTCTGCGCAAGAATGGAAAGCTGCTGTACCGCAAACCAGGCTACATCATCTGCTCAGATAACCACGCCGACCTGACCGAGGTAGTCCAACACTACCTTTGGCGCTGGGATATTGAGGTGAATTTCCGTGATGAAAAAACGCTCCTCGGAGTCGGAGACGCCCAAGTGCGCACCCCCGCTGCTGTCCAAAACGTTACCGGTTGCGCTGTCGCGGCCTACGCCATGCTTCTCACCGCAGCCGCGCAATGCCACCACCAAAACCAAAGAACCGACCATCTTCCTGCACCAAAATGGCAGCGCAAGAAGTCCCATCGCGCCACCACTATCAATCTCATAAAGAATCTGCGCTACGAACTCTGGGCTCGCTCCATTCATTTCTCCGGCTTCACCGTACAGCAACAACTAAACACGAAGCCCAAGAAAACACCCCCGGTTCTCGAATCGGCCCTATTTTATGCCGCGAGGTACTCATAAAAAGGCCAAACACCAG
>JAAEPW010000583.1 GCA_024232355.1 Chloroflexota bacterium
AATCCCTCGCCAATGTCAAAGGGGGGCTTTTTCGCCCGACCAGCCGGTGCAGTCACCCGTTGAAACTGCCAACATTGTAACAAGGAGACGCCGCCAGGTCATGGGCGGCGTCTTTTTTTGTTCAACACATTTCCACCACGGCGTAAGGAGCAGCGCGTACTCGTTCATAAAGCTTGCCTGATTTTGGGAGATACAAGATGGGGGTGGTGCTCGATTCTTTAATAATATCGTCTGTTATCTTGTGTTTTTTTTGTGGCAATGATCATAATAGCACGAACGTTGAATAGAAACATGACTGCCCGGATGCGGGTAGAATCCCAAGGGGGGGCTATGCTAGAGGCGCTGCGCGAGAGTGAGGAGAGATATCGAGAACTTGTCGAGAGGTCACCCCAAGGGATCATCGTCAGGCAAGGCGACAAGTATATACTTGCCAATCAAAGCTTTGCAGACCTGGTAGGTTATTCAATCGACGAGTTGTTGGAATTTACGACTGATGAAATATATGCCTTGGTCTCCCCAGATGATCAAGAAATGATAGCCCAGAGATATAGAGACCGTCAGGCTGGAAAGCTTGTCCCTGATGATTATGAACACCGTTTCATTCACAAGGATGGAGAAACCCGTTGGGCACGGGTTACCGTAGCAAAAGTTGAAATTCAAGGCGAACAGGCTTTTTTGGGCATGTACCTGGACGTCACTGAGCGCAAGCGGGCGGAAGAGGCGCTGCGGGAGCGCAACGCAGAATTGGATGCCTATGCCCACACTGTGGCCCATGACCTCAAGGGACCGTTGACGCACATCGTGGGCTTTGCTCAAATATTGGAGCAAAGTTATGCGGAACTGCCAGCAGAGCAAGTGCGTGACCATCTCCGCACCATCTCACAGAGTGGGAGCAAGATGGGCAATATCATTGACGAATTGTTGCTGTTGGCCATATTGCGCAAGGCGAAAATAGAGTTGAATCCTCTGGACATGGCGAGTGTTGTGGATAAAGCCCTGGGGCGATTGGCCTACATGATTGAGGAATACCAGGCTCAGATTGTGTTGCCCGAGAGCTGGCCGGTGGCGTTGGGCCATGGCCCCTGGGTAGAAGAGGTGTGGGTCAACTATCTCAGCAATGCCCTCAAGTATGGCGCTAGTCCACCGCGCGTAGAGCTGGGTGGGGAAGATCAAGCCGACGGGACCGTGCGCTATTGGGTGCGCGACAATGGCCCCGGCCTGACGCCAGAGGAGCAAGAGCGTTTGTTCAGGCCCTTTGAACGGCTCCATCGGGTGCGCGCCAAGGGGCACGGGTTGGGGCTGTCAATCGTGCGACGTATTGTCGAAAAGCTGGGTGGACAGGTGGGGGTGGAGAGCAAAGTGGGGCAGGGGAGTGTCTTTAGTTTTAGCTTGCCGGGTGCAAAACGGTGACGCGGGCCGATATATTGGCACGATTCCTTTCGCGAGCCACCAGCCGCCAGCTTGCCACCGTCAAACACGGGTCCCACTTTTCAGTGTTCCGTCTCGATCCACAACCTATGCCCATCGCTAGTGATCGTCACCGCGCCATCCT
>JAAEPW010000584.1 GCA_024232355.1 Chloroflexota bacterium
GGTCTCACCGGGTGGTTATATCACCGAGTGGCTCTGGGACTTCGGCGATGGCAACACTTTGACAGTAAACTATCCTGACATCCCCGATGTGACCCATCAGTATGCCAACGGCGGAACCTATAACGTAAGCTTAACAGTGCTCGATATTGATTCGTGCACCAATACAAGAGTAAAAACAGTGGTGGTGGAAGCATCTCCCATAGCGAACTTCAACCAAACCAACGCCTGTGAGAGCCAGCCGGTAGAATTTACCGACCTGTCATCGATCAACGGCGGTGGCACCCTGGTGAGCTGGTACTGGGAGTTTGGCGACCCGGCCTCAGGGGTAAACAACACCTCTAACGTACAAAACCCCATTCACCTGTTTATGGGAACTTCTGGCAGCTATCAGGTGAAGCTGGTGATAGAGAACTCAGGGGGCTGTAGTGATACGATCACCAAAGAGGTCACCCTTGATGAGCTTCCCGATGTTAGCTATACCACCGATTCAGATACCGCCTGTATGAACGCCCTGATGAACTTCTACGGGCAGTCCACCACAGGCTCCGGCTTTTTCTGGGACTTCGGCGACGGAGGCACCTCCGCCCAGCAGAACCCCCAGCATATGTATATGACAGCAGGCACTTTCGTGGTCACCTTAAGCGTTAGCTCTGGCGATTGTGAGAACTCTTCCACAGGACAGGTATACGTTTCTTCAGAACCGGCCGCCTCGTTTGAGACTACGGCCCCTGCCTGCTCTGGCTTCCCCGTACAGTTTGTGGACCACTCCAATGCCATGTTCGGATATA
>JAAEPW010000585.1 GCA_024232355.1 Chloroflexota bacterium
CAGCATTAGAGGCCGGGTTTCTGGGGCCAAAGGGATATGGGGGTAAGCCTTCATTAGGTCGAGCGTCGAGAAGAACTGGGGCCCACGAACCATCTGGAAGATCTCGGCTGGCGTCGGAACGTCGAACCTAGTGGGAACAATGTATTTGTTGAGCCGAGAAAGATCCGTGGTGATGCGCACCATTCCATCCGACTTTGCTGGCGTCACGAGCAGATGTGCCCAGTCACCCTTAGTAGCTGGTTCCCAGATCCCTTGCTTGTCCAGCAAACGAACAGCATCGGCTACCTTCTCACGAATTGCATAGGGGATCGGCCTAGTTTTGACGGCGACCGGAATTGCGTCGGCGGTAAGCTGAATCCGATGTTGCCCATCCGGAAACGTTCCGATCTCCTCAGAAGTGAGATTTGGTAGTTGACTGATAACCATTTGGACCTGTTCGGGAACCTCAGAGACTAGTGAGTTCAAACTGAGAAAATCCTGTTGCGAACAGAAACTAGTATTCTCACTCAAGCTTGAGCTCAGGCTAGTGTTGGCCCACTGCCCCGACCCCCGATCAGCCAGTACGTACTTGACCCCCTCCTGAGGCCCGCGTTTTTCCTGTGATGGGGGTTGGCATGGGTGCATGGCGGTTTGTGAATTGTGATTGGTTTGTTCTGATTTCTGCGTGCTAGGGGGAGCCTCGGGTTCAGTATGGCGGACTGTGTGCGACCCAAATTCGACCGTCATCCCTAGACGCGTGAGCAAATCCCTGCCGATCACCAGCTCACAACCATCGTTGACGATGTAGATCAAGGCGCTACATTGTTGACCATTGAAGGAGGCCGTGGTGCAGAAGTAGCCCTCGATTGA
>JAAEPW010000586.1 GCA_024232355.1 Chloroflexota bacterium
GGAGAGCGTGGGCGGATCGTCGTTGTCCGTGATCGTGCCGATGGCCTCGTCGTCGAGGATAGTCGCATTCGTAGGCAGGCTCAAAGTGATAGTAAAGGTCTCGTTGTTCTCGTCCAGCGTGTCGTCGGTGATGGTGACGTCGACGTTGCCCGTCGTGTCGCCCGCCGGGATGGTCAACGCGCCCGCGACGACAGCCGTATAGTCCTGCCCCGCCAAAGCTGTGCCGTCGCCGGTGACATAGTTCACGCCCACGTCCAACCCGCTGGCCGTCGAGAGCGTCACCGTAAATGTTGCCGTTCCCACCCCCTCGTTCACCGTCTCGTCGCCGATGGAGAGCGTGGGTTGCGGGTCGTCGTCCGTGATCGTGCCGATGCCCTCATCGTCGGCGATGGTGGCGTTGGCGGGATTGCTTAAGGTGACCGTATAGGTCTCGCTGTTCTCATCCAACGAGTCTTGGAGGATGGGGAGGATGACGTTGCCCGTGGTAATGCCCGCTGTGACGGTCAACCGTCCGCTAGCGGCAGTGTAATCCTCGCCCGCTACCGCCGTGCCGTCGCTGCTAACATAATCCACCCCCACGTCAAAAGCGGACTCGTTCGACAGCGTGACCGTAAAGGTCGCGTTGCCCGCGCCCTCGTTCACCGTCACGTTGTTGATGGTCAGGATGGGCGGGCCTTCGTTGTCGATGATAGTGCCCTCGCCCTCACCATCGCCGATGGTGGCGTTGACCGGGTTGCCCAAGCGCACGTAAAAGCTCTCCAACCCCTCGTCCGCCACATCGTCGTTGATGGTGACGATGACGTTGCCCGTGGTATCTCCGGCGGCCAAGTTCATAGTTTGCGTGGCGATGGCGGTATAGTCGCCGGACGCTTGCGCCGTGCCGTCGTAGGTGGCATAGTCCACGTCCACGTCAAAGCTGCTCGCCGTCGAGAGCGTCACCGTAAAGGTGGCCGTGCTGCCCGTCTCGTTCACCAGTACGTCGTTGATGGAGAGCGTGGGCGGATCGTCGTCGTCGTTGATGGTTAGCGTGGCGGCGGTGGGGTTGCCCAGGCTGGCCCCGCCGGGACTGCTGAGGCTGAGGTTCACCGTCTCGTCGGTCTCGTCCAGCGTGTCAACCGTGATGGGCACGTCGAACGTCTCGCTGGCGCTGCCCGCCGGGATGGTGAGCGTGTTGGCGACAGCCGTATAGTCCTGCCCCGCCAAAGCTGTACCGTTGCTGGTGGTATAGACCACGGTCACGTCGGCGTAGGGGTTGGCGGCGTCCAAGGTTACCGTGATCGACGCCGGGCCGCTGTCCTCGTCCACGTTGTACGTCGTGCTGCTGAACTGTACGCGCGGGACGACGACGTCGAGCGACGCCTGGTCTATGTTGTTAGCAAGGTTCGAGTCCAAAGTGATAGACGCTATGATCGCCGTGTTCGTAAAGGTCGTGTCGCCGCTCAAGCTGGAACTGACATTGCCGGTGATGGTGATGACACCCCACTCGCCCACGCTCAAATCTTTCACGTTCCAAGCGTAACTGATATTGCTCGTAGCAGTGATCAGTGCCCCGGTATAAGTATAACTGAGGCTGCTATGCGTCAGGCTGACCGGAATCGTGTCGGTGATGACCACGTTGGTGGCTGTACCCGGCCCGTTGTTGGTAAAGCTGATGGTGTAGGTAATGGTCTCTCCGGCGGTGGCGCTGGTCGGGTTGACCGTTTTAGTCACCTCCATATCAACTTTGGGATAGGTCGGACAGCCGGTTGGAGCCGCCGTCAAGAAGCCGCTATAATCAACATTGTTACTGACCGAATCTCCACCACCGGGGCCTTGCCCCGAGGGGCCATTCTCCGCCCCCCACCAGTTGCCGGTAGCCGATATATCGTTGGTTGTGTTATTCTCTGCCGCCGTATCACTGTTGAAGACGATACAACTGTTGGTCACGGTCATGTTGACTGTATCTTGGTTTACGTAAAAAGCTCCGCCATTAGTACCAGCAGTATTACTGAGAATTTGCATTCCGGTCAGCATAACATCTGCTTTTTGATTGATATACAAGCCTCCACCATTCGTAAAGGCGGTGTTGCTATAAATCAAGGTATCGGTAATGGAGATAGTACTGGTAAAGCTACCCCCAGACAAGAAAAGTCCACCACCTCTATTGCCCGTTGAGGTATTGTTGTGTATTTCGCTGTCGCTAATCAAAATTTTGGAACTGTACCGAAGCCATATCCCGCCACCAATTCCAGCCGATTGATTATCGTGAATCCGACTATTGTCGATGGTCAATACAGCAGTGCCCTGCTCAATCCCAATACCACCGCCGCGACCATCACCGCCCCATTTATTGGTTGCAATATTGCTGTAAACATCACTATTGGTTAGCCACACTTGTCCTTGGTAGTTATGGATACCACCTGCATCGGTGGCAGTATTGCTATAAATATGGCTTCCAGTAATTGTCATCTGGCTACTAGTGCCATAGTTATAGAGACCGCCACCATAGCCGGTGGCGCGGTTCTCATAAATAGAGCCATTATTGATAGACATGGTACTGCCACCACTATTATATAGCCCCCCGCCACTACTAGCGGTGTTGCTATAAATGGTCGTATCGGTCATGGCGATAGTTCCACCAGAGCTATACAATCCGCCGCCGTTACTACCGGTCGTATTGCTGTAGAGTTGCCCACTGCTGATGGTAAACTGCCCTTTATTATAGATTCCCCCACCATCACCCGTTGTTGTTGTATTAGAGAAAATATCGCTCCTCTCTAAATTTGCTGACCCAGAGGCTAGATATATTCCGCCCCCGTCAGCGCTGCTATTACTGTAAACCAGTGTGTCGGTCATGGTCAAATAGCTACTACTGCCCGTTATATACAGGCCACCACCATTTCCATCAGAACGGTTGTTGTAAAAGTGACTATCACTGATGATTACTTGCCCGTTATAGCGATTCCAGATTGCACCGCCATGACTACTGGCCTGATTGTTGTAGATACGGCTGTTCTGCACCGTTAACTGCGCAGTCTGTGTAGCTCCAGAGGAGTCATTCTCATTGCCAAGAGCTGCCCCACGACTACCATTGCTATTATATACCTCGCTATTGATGAGCCATACTTGACCATATTTATTATAAATCCCACCCGAATCTCCAGTGGCGGTATTGCTGTAAACATGGCTGTTACTGATGACAGCACTAGTACTGTCACCAAACACATAAACACCCGCTCCGGCTTGGCTGGTTGTGGCTCCATTGGTCAAACTAAGATTCTCGATGGTCACGCTGGCACTGCTATCAATATTCACCACTCGTCCACTAGCCTCTGCATCCAGAATGGTCGGGTTGTTGGTCGGGTCAGAGGTTGTCCAGTTGGTGAAGGTGTACCCCCCTCGTAGGGTCAAATCTTTATTCAAATCAATCACCTGTTGATAACCGTTATGGGTATCACCACCAACCCCGACACAGTAACCCGCTACCTTGACCATGCCACCGGCAGCAGCATCAGCCACAGCCAGACGCACGGCCAGAGCGGTACTGTGTTGGTAAACGGTAGTGCCATCATCGGGCGTGGCGTAACAGTTGCCTACAGGGGTAACGGTCACATCCACATTGGATGTATTGTTGGTGGTATCGCTATCCACCGAGGTGGTGGTGATTTCAACCGAGTTGTTGATGGTGCTGGTGATGGCAATGGAATCGGTTATTTGCCCGGTGATGGTGATGGTGCCGCCTTCACCCGGACTTAAATCCTCCACAGTCCAGGCATAAGTAAAGCCGTTCGTAGGGGTGATGGTCAGCCCACTCGGGTTGACGATGTTGAGGCTGCCATAGTTCACGCTGATCGGGATGCTATCGGTGATGACCACGCCGGTGGCTGTGCCGGTGCCCGTGTTGGAAAAGGTGAGGGTGTAGGTGATGGTATCGCCCGCTTGAGCCGCGCCGGGGTTAACGCTCTTGGCGATGGACAAGTCGGGCATAATCACCGTCACCCCCGCCGAGTAGCTATTGTTGTCGCTATTGCCATCCGCCGAGGTGGTGGTAATCTCCGCGGTGTTGGTAAAGATACCAGCCGCCAGCGGACTGCTGATTTGGGCAGTGACGGTAATAATACTCGTTTGGTTAACCGCTAAATCCTGCACCTCCCAAACGTAGGCTGGGCTGTATGCTGTATCGGTAATCGGTACCCCACTGCTAATCACCGTAACATTGGTCACGCTGACCGGGATGTTATCGGTGATAACCACGCCGTCGGCCAACCCAATCCCCGCGTTGGAGAAGGTTATAGTGTAGGTGATGGTATCGCCCGGTTGAGCCGTACCTGGATTGACAGTTTTGCTAATCGACACATCACGCACAACCACCTCGTTTGCCTCATAAGCCCCAATGTCGCAGAAGGGGGATGGGTCAGGGCGGGAAAAACCGCTACCCCGTTGATCGGTGGTAATACCCGACACACAAACCGCCCCTTCCAGAGCCGGACTGTTCGACGGCAGGGCGTGGGTCAGCATCGGATGCTCGCCATCAACCCCGGCCGCGGGGCCACCATTGTCCGCCAACGGCCCCAACAGCGGATCGCTGTTTTGCTGGTCGCCGATGCTGTCAAAGTCACAAGAACCATCGCTGGACAGATTGTATCCGCTGGAAGATATAGAGCCTCCGAATACGGTATCACAATTCAGGCCAGGCGAGTTGTTAGCCACAATACTGTTACGCACCCTAAACGTACTATTAAACGCAACATAAAGGCCAGCCCCATTAAAGGCGGTATTATTGCTAACGGTGGTATGGGTCAGGGTGATTATACTGGTATTGGTATCCATAATAATCCCTCCCCCCCAAGAGGCAGCCTCATTATGGCTGAGGGTACTGTTAATTATGCTCACCTGACCACCGCTCATATTGTAAACCCCACCCCCATTATTAGAACTATTATAGACAAGGGTGCTATTGCTCATCTTGATAAAGCCGCCGACGGTGTTGAAAATTCCACCCCCACCGATAGATGTGGTTGTATTACTGCTAATGGTGGTATAGTTCATATTTATAGCGCCGCTAGAGGTATTGTAAATTCCGCCCCCGCCAGATGAGACTGTATTACTGCTAACAACGGTATTGCTCATATTGACCACACTGCCGATATCGGAATTGTAAATCCCCCCTCCGGCTAAAGCCGTATTACTGTAAACAGTGCTATTGCTCATATCCACACTGCCACCAGCGATATTGAAAATCCCGCCCCCGTCAGATGAGGTCGTATTATTGCTGACGGCGCTGTTGGTCATATCCACACTGCCGGCAAAGAGATTGTAAATCCCCCCCCCGCTAGTTCCCGTATTACGGCTGACGGCGCTGTTGGTCATTGTCACACTGCTGTTGTAATTGAGAATCCCTCCCCCAGATGGGGCCGTATTACTGCTGACGGTGGTGTTGGTCATAACCATACTGCTGTAATAATTGTAAATCCCCCCCCCATATCCAAAAGAAGCCGTATTACTGCTGATGGTGGTGTTGGTCATAACCACACTGCTGTCAGTGGCATTGTAAATCCCACCGCCACCATCTATTCCTGCACCTAAAGCCGTATTACTGCTGATGGTGGTGTTGATTATATTGACCACACTGCCGTTATCGGTATTGTAAATTCCACCCCCGTTAGTTGAGGCTGTATTACTGCTGACGGGGCTGTTGGTCATAACCACACTGCCGCTGCGGGTATTGTAAATCCCCCCCCCCTCTTGGGCCGTATTGCGGCTGAGGGTAGTGCTGATGAATGTGACTATACTGCCGCCATCTCTATTGAAAATCCCACCCCCTCTACCGTTACCTGTCAAGGCCGTATTACTGCTGACAATGGTATTGGTCATAGCCACGCTGCCGCCATTTCTATTGGAAATCCCACCCCCAAAATCGGCCGTATTACTACTGACGGTACTGTTGATGAGTGTGACTATACTGCCGCCATTGGCATTGTAAATCCCCCCCCCTCTACCAGTACCTGCCAAGGCCGTATTATTGCTAACGATGGTGTTGGTCAGGACTACTTGGGCCCCAGTCGAGTTATGAATCCCGCCCCCATCACTACCACTCTGGCCGCCAGTCAGGGTTAAGCTTTCTAACCAGACATTAACCCCACCTATTATCTCAATCACCCGTCCACCCTGCACAGCGTCCAGAGTAGTGGTGTACAGACCCGGTTGGGATGTACTCCAATCGGTGTTGGTATAAGCCCCAATGATGGTCAGGTTCTTGTCGAGGCCAACTACCTCCTTGTCTCCCGCGTCATCATTGACCCCGGCACAATAACCCGCCACCTTGACCGTGCCACCGGCAGCAGCATCAGCCACGGCTAGACGCACAGCCAGGGCGGTACTGTGTTGATAAACAGTGCTGCCATTATCAGGCGTGGCGTAACAGTTACCTGTAGGGCTAACGGTCACATCCACATTAGAGGTATTATTGTTGGTATCACTATCCACCGAGGTGGTGGTAATTTCAACAGAGTTGTTGATGGTGCTGGTGATATAAATGGAATCGGTTATTTGCCCGGTGATAGTAATAACCCCCCCCTCACTGGGAGCCAAATCTTGCACCGCCCACACATAGCCGGGCGAGGTTTGCGTGATTGCCACGCCGTCGCTCATAATGCTGGTGACGCTCACGCTCACCGGGACGCTGTCGGTGATGATGACCCCGGTGGCGGTGTAGCTGCCGCTGTTGGAAAAGGCGAGGGTGTAGGTGATGATATCGCCGGGAGAGGCGGTAGTGGGGGTAACGGCTTTGCTGAGGCTGACATCAGCCTGAACCCCTTGAGCCTCGTAAGCGCCAATATCGCAAAAAGTGGTAAAAGTTCCGGGCCGGGTTTCGCCGCGCTGGTCAGTTGAGAGGTCACAGTTGCCAGTATTGATGGCCGGACTGCCGGACAGCAAAGCGTGGGTGGGCGTATTGCCACCGTTATCTTGCAACGGGCCAAGGAGAGGGTTGGTGTTGATCAGGTCGCCGGTGGCGGTCAACAGATTGTCACAAGGATCGTTGGATAAGTTATAGCCATTAGAAGTAAAAGTAGCGCTATTGGCGCAGTTGTCAAGTGTACCGCTAGTTGTTCTGGTATTACTGGCAATTATAGTGTTCTTGAGTTCAAGTGTTCCACTTGCTCCAACATCAACAGCGGCGTCGGCAGCGCCATTGCCAGAAGTATTATTAAAAATGGTAGTATTGGTGATTAGCACAACAGTATTGTTACCTGAAACAGAAATAGCCCCGCCCTCTTCGTCTGAATTGTTGCCAGAAAAGGTACTGTTAACCACAGTAACAAAAGCTCTGCCGGTAGCTCGAAACCCACCGCCTTCTCTTAAACCTGCATTGTTGCTTATAACAGCTGTATTGGTAATTGTAGCGCTAGTGCCGTTTGAACCGTCGCCTGTAATGTAAAATGCCCCCCCCTGCCTGCCTGAAAGATTGTTTGAGATTATACTACCGGCTACAAGCAATGTGCCGCGGTCAACATAGATGCCGCCACCATTACCTCTATTATTGTAATCATGCTCGGTCACACTGTTTCCTGAAAGCTCACTATTTTTTATGACAGCGCTCGATTTGTTCCCCCCATTTCCTCTAACATAAATAGCCCCGCCTTCACTAAGTAAGGACGTGTTGTTTGAAAATACGCTGTTAGTTGCAAGCAACGCGGCCCCATTATAAAGATAAATACCTCCGCCCCCATAACTGTCATCACTCGTATTAGTATTTGTGGTTCTATTACTAATAACCCGGCTGCTTTCTATAACAACTTGTGCATCACTCCCACTAGCGTAGATAGCGCCGCCTTTACCTGAAGCGGCAATATTGTTGGTTAATATGCTGTCAGTAATAGTAACAGTATTGCTTGGATTTATCAGAATAGCGCCGCCATTGTCAGTAGCAACATAACCGCCGGTCAGGGTCAAATTTTCCAAGCCGACGTTAATAGCCCCGCCTATGAATATGACTCGCCCACCTTGCACAGCGTCCAGAGTGGTGGTTTGGGTGACGGGATAGGAGTTGACCCAATTTGTGTTGGTATAACCGCCGCGTATGGTCAGGTTCTTGCCGAGATCAACCACTTCCTTGTCGCCCACGTCATCATTGACCCCGGCACAATAACCCGCCACCTTGACCGTGCCACCGGCAGCAGCATCAGCCACAGCCAGACGCACGGCCAGAGCGGTGCTGTGTCGATAAACGGTAGTGCCATCATCGGGCGTGGCGTAACAGTTGCCTGTGGGGGTAACGGTCACATCCACATTAGATGTATTATTGGTGGTATCGCTATCCACCGAGGTGGTCGTAATTTCAACAGAGTTGTTGATGGTGCTGGTAATGGCAATAATGTCGGTTATTTGCCCGGTGATGGTAATAATACCCTCAGCGCCGGCAGCCAAATCTTGCACCGCCCACTCATAACCGGGCAAGGTTTGCGTGATCGCCACGCCATCACTCATAACGCCGGTGACGTTCACGCTCGCCGGGATGCTGTCGGTGATAATCACATTGGTGGCAACACCAAGCCCCGCGTTAGAAAAGGCGAGGGTGTAGGTGATGGGTTCGCCGGGTACGGTTGTAAGAGTATTGACGCTTTTGACAATGGACAGGTCCGCTGGCAGCGGCTCATTCAACCACACCGTGATCTCATTAGCAGTGAAAGCCGCGCCCAAAACATCCAGGTCGCCGTCGCCATCCA
>JAAEPW010000587.1 GCA_024232355.1 Chloroflexota bacterium
CTTGGCCCAGGGTGTACAACTCGGTCGAGTTTGCCGCGTCCACGTCCTGGTCCAGCAACGCCGTCAACCGATCATCTATTTCCGCGAGTTCATCAATCCACCCGTACACCTGCTCCCGGTATCGTTGCGTCGCCCAAAGGGAGGGGACGAGTATCATGAGCGCGTCATCATCGTCACGAGGCGTGACAGCCTCGCCCACGCTATGCAGTCCTGCCACTAGCACGGCTATCAGCAGGAGCCAGGCCAACACACGAAAGACACGCTTGGAAATTCTCAGCCGGAACTTGGAAATACGTATAGAAATCATTTATCCACCTTATATTTCAATTGAGGCCGAAAGTTTGTCCATCAGCGATTCGACCTTTTGAGCCTCGTCTTTGTCAGCATCGGGCTTTTGCGCCACATTGGACAATTCCAGATGCCCCAACTGTTCTTGCAGCGCGGCATTGACGACTTTGCGAATATCGGACAGATCAAAAGGTATCGAGCCTCCCTGGATGCCGATTTCTTCCACCAC
>JAAEPW010000588.1 GCA_024232355.1 Chloroflexota bacterium
CGCTCCCCTTGCACGACAGTCAGAGGCGCGGTGGTTGCAGCCCTGCGGATGGCCGCATCCAGTTCGTCCGTTTGTTTTCTGAGGTCATCGATCTGTTGAAGCATTTGAAGCATCTCGTTTGGCGTAATGGCCCTGCCGCCCTCGCTGGAGATACTTTTGATTTCTTGCAGGCCCGTTGATATTTTGCCAACAACAGCCACAACGTCCAGGTGCTCAGATACCGGATCTGCAATATTGGTCAGTTCGGCCTCGCCAAGGCACGAGTTCATCCATTTGCTGATCGGGCCGGGCCCTAGTCCTGCGTCCTGATACGCCTTGTCGAGTTTCAGCGCCTGCTTGACGTTTGGAAATGAATCGTGATCAGGATCGCTCCACATGCGGACTAAGGCTTCTGTCTTATCGACGAGTTTGGCGCATGTGTCATGACCCAACGCCCTGACGATTATTGTGACTGCGCCAGCGAATGAACTTGGGTCACGAAATTTTGGATGCGGCATTTTTACAAGTTTCCCACTTTAAAAATTTTCAATTCGTGCGTTAGCTGGCATGGTCTCGGCCATGAACATGAATGATAATTATGGAACTTTGTACCGTCAGGCGGCGGGGGCCTGGTCGGGAAGGTCGGCGTCAAACGACATGACATGTTCATGCCGCCTCTGACTTGTCTTTAAATGGCGGGAGAAAATCTGTCGGATTAACGGCTCCATCTGTAGCATGCACGATCTTAACCATAATCGTCGGTCTTGGTGTGCGGAGACCCTTGGCGTATCGACGTACACTTTCAGCGCTTGTGTTAATGCGCTCGCCGAATGCGAGAGATGTCAGGTTGTGTTCTTTTAGGTACAGGGCCAGTTTCATAATTTAATCATTGCACCATTACGGTGCATGTTTGTCAACTGAAAACGCACCGTTACGGTGCTTTACTATTTAAACGACAGGTGCAACGTTACTCAAATATGAAAAAACACTCCAACCGGATCAGGGAGATAAGAAAGCAACGCGACCTGACGTTAGAACAGGTTGCTGATCTAGCAAGCACATCTCACCAGCAAATCCAACGGCTTGAGAGCGGGGAAAGGCGGCTTACTGTTGAGTGGATGGAGCGAGTAGCCAGCGCCCTGCGTTGTAACCCCGCCGAATTACTCACCTCCTCCCAACACAATCGCTCCCTAGAGCCGCCACAAGGCACCTTGCCTCCCTCCCCGCCCCCAAACAACTTCGAGCATAATGCAATCTTTGCTGGACCGATCAACAATTTGCCTACCATGCTGACACGAGACGTGCCGTTGATGGGCACGGCTGAATGTGGTAGCGGCAGCGATTATTTTGAAATGGGCGGGGATGGCGGTAATGTGCACAGGCCACTGGCATTGATTGGCAATAAGAAAACGTATGCCATCATTGCGGCGGGAGAAAGTATGGCCCCCGCAATCCATCCCGGAGATGTGATTTACGCTGATCCGACTGTTAAGACTCTGAAAAATGGCGATGTTGTTATTGTTCAAATCCTCGGAGAAGACGACTACGTCACAAAGGCTGTCTTGAAAGAATATATAAAATCGACGCCGACGACGGTGTACTTACGCTCTTACAACCCAGACTATGACCAAGACATCCAGGTGCCAAGGGAGCAAGTAAGGTGCATTCATCGCGCACGCTGGAAGATTGGCGATTTATGCAATGACGTGCCTGGGTAATGGGACTTGCAGTAGGCAAGCATTTTTTGGTTCGCAAAAATGTGCAAGTAAACAGGTTCTGAACTTTCTAGCTTTCACCACCTGATTCCCTATCTGGTGAGCGCCTTGAGTAAGGCGACTCTAACCAGCCTCTGCGGATTTTTCCTTATCACACTCTCGTATCGCACCAATTTGGTGTATTTTATCATTGACATTCTTGCACCAAATTGGTGTAGTGATCTCATCAACTAAAACGTGCCCGCCATATAAGTGGCCAACATGAGGGGATTGAGAAGTGCAAGACACTCCCAAATACGAATTTACAGCCAGCGAACTCAAGGTACTTGAGACGTATTCAACCGCCACCTGGGTACCGGTCGATCTTGTAGACGTTCTTAATGAGCGCCTGAACAGATTCCACTTATCTGACATCTCTAAACGTGACGCCGATCTGCTCACCGCACTGCGTGACAGGGACATCGCGTCCGTCAGGGCCAACCTTGCCAATATCGATGCAGGGTGGGCAGCATGAAACTCCCCATTCCCGCAATTTCGATTGGCACTCGCCACCGCAAGGATATGGGCGACCTTGTAAAGCTGGCTTGCAGCATCGGTACTTGCGGCCTGCTACAGCCGGTTGGCATCACAAAAGACAATGAACTGGTTTTCGGGCATCGCCGTCTTCTTGCATGCAAGGATATTCTCGACTGGCAGGAAATTGATGTTCGTGTCGTTGATGTTCAATCGATCGCCCAGGGCGAAAACGACGAGAACGAAATCCGCAAGGACTTCACACCTTCCGAGCGGGTGGCGATTGAGCGCTCCATTAATACAGAAATGGAACGCAACCAAGGCGAACGGACTGACCTCGCGCAAAATATTGCGCCAAGTGAGAAAGACCGAGTTGCCAATGAAACCGCCCGTCTTGCTGGTTTTGGTAACCGTGAAACGGCTCGCCAAGCCAAGAAGGTCGTCGATACCGCAGAGCCGGAAGTCGTGGAGGCCATGGACAAGGGCGATATGTCGATCAGCCGCGCTGCCAGGGTCGCCGATTTGCCGCCAGAGCAACAACGTGAAGTTGTCGATTTGCCACCTGACAGGCAGAGCATGACATTGCGTGATGTGGAGGCTCAATACATCAACAAGAAATCACCAGGATGGAAGAAATTCAACACGCTGGAAAGTTGCAGGAACATTATCAGGGACAGTATCCCCCCGGAGCAATTTATCGAAATAGCCATGCCTCAGGAGCTTGAATACATGCGCAAGAGGGGGCCGAAAGTCATTCGGATTATCACGGAGATATTGGAACATGCCGAAAAAAGCAAAGCTACTTGAAATTGTCAGTGATTGTATGGGCGATTTGCAAACCTCTGGTCGCTACACCACGACTGAACTTTACGACCTTGTCATGTCAAAACACAAGAAAGAGGTCATGGACCACGCTCTGACGATGGCGCGCGGTTCAATCACAAAGCTGCACCGACAGATACTGCGCCAGGATCACTCTTTTTCGGAGTCTGTTGGCACCCAAATGGTTCTGCCGATGGCTCTTCAAAGTATTGAAATACCGGCCTCTATCAGTGTTCCGTACCGAAGTGTGGATGGAAAGAACGAATTGATGTGGACGAGTTTCGAAGATGCCACCTTTGCTGAATTCAATGCATATATCGAACTGCTACGTACGCAAATCGCGGCAGATACAGGACGGTTGCAGGCGATGATGAGTGTACTTGGCGCGATCAATCCTGACAGCGACGACCCCTCCGAAACCATGGGCGCAATATTCCAGCGATTATTCGCCCGTGGCAAGAACGCCGCCTGAAAAAGAAGCGGCCCCCTC
>JAAEPW010000589.1 GCA_024232355.1 Chloroflexota bacterium
GCGCAGCCGGGCGGCACAAAACGGTGGCAGGGCGGCATATCACAAAAAACGATGTGGCCAACTTGCGTGACTATTCGTTGCTCCTCTTCATCTTGTCGACGTCCATTTTCGCTGACGGAGCGGATTGTTCCTCTTCTCGGCAAGCCGGACAGGAGACGGGAGCGCGTCGTTCGTCTGGACCGCGTCGTTCGTTCCTCGGTCAATCTCGTGCGTCGCCACTTCTGTTGCGTTGGACCTCTGGAGCTGGCCAGGCTCCGCGGTTGGCGCGATCAAAACAGATACGGTCGTTGACCGAGACGAAGCTCCAACCGTTTATTCCATCCTATCCACGGCGAGCTCTGAGCAAACAATGACTTGTCAATCTCCTGATTGTTGGAGATTGACATGCCAGTACAAACTGACACCTGCATTCCAACAAATCTGCATACAATACACACATATACTGTACAAGCCCTTTTACTGCACGGGCTGACTCAACAACCATATTAGTGCATTTATCTACACTATGTACACAACACCACAGTACCGCCCCCTGTAATTTCAAACTTCTCCTTGGAATTGTGACC
>JAAEPW010000590.1 GCA_024232355.1 Chloroflexota bacterium
TACGAGCACGCAGACGCAAGCGCATGCCGATCCTGCCACGTAAAGAGCAGTCCACCCGATCACTATATACCTTCGCCCCAAGGATGGTTTGAGGCATCCCTGGCGCAGATCGCGATGGGCCAACCAGGCGTCTATCATTCTCCAGGGCAGTTGCCGCCCACGTGTGAAAACTGTCACCCCAGCGCCACCGATTGGGAAGAACAAATCACCTTTGATCACACGGGCCTGACAGACTGTCGCGAGTGCCATCTGGATGATGAAGACCTTCCCAAAGACCATTATGAGGGGCAATGCTCGCGATGTCACACCACCGACGACTGGGAACAAGCGTGGTTCGACCATTGGGCTTTTCCCGATTGCCAGTCTTGCCACGAAGAAGAAGATAGCCCAGAAAACCACTATGAAGGACAGTGCTCAAGCTGCCACAACACCGACGACTGGGAGCAAGCGTGGTTCGATCACAACGGCTTTTATGACTGCCAAAGGTGCCACGTGATACGCGAAACGCACTATCCCGGCCAGTGCTCCCTCTGCCACGTCACCGACGATTGGGACGACGTTTCATTCGACCACAGCGGAGCTGTCGGCTGCACCGACTGCCACAGCCGGACCGAGCACTTTGTTTTCCAATGCTCCAACTGCCACACCGATGCCAGCGATTGGGGCCAGCGTTGGTTCAACCACAGCGGTCTGACCGATTGTATTGGGTGCCACAGCAAACAAGCGCCAGACAAACACTATGACCGCCAATGCTCCCATTGCCACAACACCACCTGGTGGGGCAACGCCCCGTTCAACCACGTCAGTTTTACAAACTGCACGAGTTGCCACCGCGATCAAACTCCGTCCGACCATTATGCTGGACAGTGTTCCGCCTGCCACGACACTCGCGCCTGGCAAAACGTCAGTTTCGACCACACCGGCCTGGCGGATTGTGTGGCCTGTCACGACGATCAATCGCCGTCCAATCATTTCGCTGACGAGTGTGTCAATTGTCACGCTACCAGCACCTGGCAAGATCCGATCTTTAGCCACGCGGGTCTCATCAATTGCACGAGTTGTCACAGCGATCAGTCGCCGCCCAGTCACTATGCTGGCGAATGTTCCAACTGTCACAACACCAGTTCCTGGCAAGATCCAATATTCAATCACATAGGTCTCGCAGATTGCACAAGCTGTCACAGCAATCAGGCTCCGCTCGAGCATTATGACGCGCAGTGCTCAGAGTGTCATTGTACGAACCGCTGGGATTGTATAGACCTTGATCACGACTATGTCACTTCAAATTGCAAATCGTGTCATACAGTTCCCACCACGGAGCATTACCTCGACCAATGTGCGACTTGCCACAACACCGAAAACTGGGGAACTATTAACTTTGATCACGATGACTTTGACAACTGTGGGGGGTGCCATCTGACGCCGAGCGGGCATTGGCCGGGCCAATGCTCCTACTGCCATGACACCGGCAACTGGAGCAATATCAATTTTGACCATACGACCTATACGGACTGTAAATCGTGCCACACACGACCGGCTAATCATACCCGGGGCCAGTGCTCCAAATGCCACTCTTTGGACAATTGGGAGACCATCATCACGCCCACGCCCACCGCTACCGCGA
>JAAEPW010000591.1 GCA_024232355.1 Chloroflexota bacterium
CATTACCTTTGAACGCACTTTAAAAATTACATAACTAGAACTTGACATCTGAGCCAGATGTTGTATCCTTGGGCAGTTCACAACCTAGTATCGGAGGAGTAGAAATGGACTATCCAGAGGCAGTGACGGAAAAAGCCAAGTTACATGCAGAATTGGTGAAACGAGTAGAAAGCGGAGAGTCTCGTGAGCAGGTTTGTGAAGACTTGGGAATCCAAGTTGAGGAGGAACGTTTGGCCATTTTGAGGGTAAAGTACAAGGCAGAGGGAAAAACGTGGCAAGCATTGTTGGATGGTCGACATGGTCATTCACAGAAAGTGCATTCGGAGATACGGGAATGGTTGTATGAACGAAAGAAGCAGAATGAAGAACTACGATCTCCGGCCTTGGTGAAAGAGATTGAGAACAAGTTTGGTATCAAGATCAGCGGAGGACACGTCAACTATCTGCTGCGGAAGCAAGGGTTGGCATCATCGCCAGGGCGACCCAACAAAGGAAAAGAAGTAGAGGAATCAGTTCCCAAGACAACAGAGAGCCTAGAAAACGGCGGGGTTTTTTTTCCTGGAAGCAGCAAAGGAGGAAATGGGAGCAAGGCAGGCGGTGGAGAAGTGTGTGGGGAAAGTGTATAGCAAGTATCGAGAGGAAAACACCTGGACAGTACTACGACACATCCCCCTGGAGACCGAGACCCTATGGTGCAAACTGGATCACCTGCTCTATCTACCAATTCTGGATCTCACTCGGCCACGGGATCTATACTATGACCAGGGACAAGGTTTGGGTGTGTTGTATGGCTTCACCTACAAGTATCTAACGATGGAACATTTTCTGGGACAAATGACTCGCCTGAAGATCGGTTTTCCTTTGGCAAATGATCTGGCCCGTACATACACGCAAGCTTGGTATCCAGGCCAGAGTTCGTTGTACCTTTTCCCTGACTGGCACGTCAAACCCCACTGGACGAAGGAATACGTGCATGCTGGTCACGTGACGATGTGGGGGCGCACGATGCCTGGCACCAAGCAACTCATACTCAACGGCCCCAAGGGGTATTTGGTGGGAGGCTGGAACTATCCTATCGACAGTCACTTTACTCACGTACTAGTCGATCTGGAGGAAGAACTGAGTCAAACTCTTCAACGACACATCATTTGCACCATCGTGGATGGCGAAGCGGGTGGTCTGCCAATCGGTAAGCGCTATGCTGAAGCAGGCCGCAGCTACATCAGCGTTTTGTCTGGCCAGCACAATCATCGACTAGCCGAGTTTGTTCTGGCAGGAGACTGGGCACCGGTCGTTGATGATCCCAACCGGGAAGCCGTATTCGCGAGTTGGGCTAATGCCGAGAAAGCAAGTCGAGATCCACGTCAATTTGTCCTGTTACGCCCCATCGGTCAAACAGAACCCACACGCATTTACACTGTTTTGCTCTTTGATCCTATACCAGCAGCCGTTGTCCCTTGGTTGCACCGTCGTCGCTGGCCCTACAACGAATTGCGCATCCGCGAACTGGTGAACGGGGCCAATCTCAACGAGAATTATGGATATACTTACGACCAGGTTCCGCACCGTACTCGGCAACGTGAATGGGAGAAAGCACAGGCAAAAGTGGAGATCACACAACGCAAGTTAAGTCAACATCAGGAGGCCATTCATAACCTGCGTCATCAGTTGAAACAACTCCAGGGCAACTATGACCAACAATGTGTTGTTCTCAAACGTCGTATCGTGATACAGCGACGTGAGTTACGTCAGCGACAGCAGCTAACTCAACCCACCAAGCGGTGTCACAATTGCTTGCAGCGGCTTAGAAAAGAACAGGCGGACTGCAAGACCCGCTTTCTGAAACGGCAGCGGCATCTTCTCTCGAGTCTTCATCGACACCGAACCCACTCCCGTCAGTTGCGCCGACAACTCGTTGAACGCATTACTGCTCGTGACACGATTGACACCGAAACGTTGTGCCGAGAGCGTCATCTGGAGAAAGATCAGATCATGCTGAACTTTCAGGTTCTCTTGGGCAACTTGCATGATTGGGTCAAGCAACATTATTTCGCTCCCCAATGGCGGCGATTGACACTGGATAAAGCAACCAAGATGATCTATCGCAAGTCAGGTCGCGTCACTTGGTATCAGGATCGCATAGAAGTTGTCCTGGACCCTTACGCCTACCACGACCAGCAACGTGCGATGGAAACCACCTGCCAGCGATTCAACGCTGCACATCTACGCTGGCGGGATGGTCGATTGCTTCGCATCACTGTACGACGTCAAGATTAGTTCTAGTTATGTGGTTATTAAGGTGCTGTTCAAAC
>JAAEPW010000592.1 GCA_024232355.1 Chloroflexota bacterium
GATCTCCCAGACAGAGGCAAAATGGTAGCCGCTGGCGCAGGCAGAACGCGCCTCATTCGCCTTGGCAAGCGTGCTGGACAGATAATATTGACGCACACCAGGGGGAGCGCTCGGCGCGGATGGAAAAGCGGGGGCGATGGCCCGCGCGCGGTTCGCGGCCAAGGCCGTCAGCAGCATGAGCGGTAGCAGCGCCAACGCAAAGAAAAAAAGTATGACTCTGTAACAAACGTGAATTCTAAACCGTATGCTGAACATTCTCTCGATCCTTCTCACGCCACAAAGTTTACCTAGTCCTCGATGCACCACGAAGGTCTCGGATCGTCACACTCTGATACCGATAACTGCCAGACACCCATATCCTGAGCGCCGCTGGTCCAATTATCGGGCAACTGGGCTACAGTTCCATACCTGGATGAATGCCAAACACTCCAACCATCACAGTTGGCGCGTCCGGGGGTTGCTATCTCGTCCTGGTTAGTATAGCCGGTGCGCATCCAGCCGCGCATCGTCGTTGGAGGGCCTTGACCGCTATCAGAATTTGTCTCGCCAAGGGTCGTATTGTATTTCAAGTTAGAAGGGTCGGCAATCTCCCACAGCGAAGCCAAGTGGTATCCGGTTTCGCAATTTTCAGCGTGATTGCCCAACCCGCCAGCACCCAGGTAGAATTGCCGCATCCCCTCCGACTGGTCTGGAGAGACTTTTCTGCCAGAAGCCACTGAACTCTCCCCGGTCAGAGAAAAAGAAACAAACAGCGCCGCCGCTATCAGCACGCCGACCAGGATTATGACGACCCCTCTCGATAGCCTTAGATCAATGACGATTGTTTTTTCTTCTTTCATTGTATGACTATCTCCTTGAGCAAATGGGTTATTTAAAAGTGTCTGGTGACCTTTCACTTTAGATTCGGCAAAATCTCACAGGATGTGAGCCAATGCAGGCCCCATCACAAGCCAACTGTGTCTGCGTATACTTTACGCGATTTGAACAATCTGAGCAAATCCAAGCAGCGAAATTAAGAATGGGACGCCCTTTTTGTGTAGACTGAAAAAACTCTAATCGTATTCTTGACTATGATGATCCATACAAGCTGCTACAATAAAAAGACCACCCGGCAAGTCGCCGGGTGGTCTTTAGCCGATTAACGTATGATCATGGGCAGATACACTCGATAGAATGCTACAAAGACGGTGTTCGAAGTCCCCCCGCCTGGGGCTGGGCTGACCACCGTAACGCTGGCCCCACTGCTGCTAAAGACTTGTTCCAGCGTCACCAGGCTAGTCAACTGGCTATCGCTCACAAAGGTCGTTGCCTGCGCAACGCCATTCCAGTGGATGACAGAGTCAGGGATAAAACCCGAGCCTTGTAGCACGAGGGTGTACACAGCGCCGGCGACTGTGGATGAATCCAGGCTCGCGCCGCCGATGGAGGGAAGGAGGTTTCCGTCCGCCTCGATAACGCTAAAGGTGACGGCGTTGGACGTGCCGCCGCCAGGCCCAGGGTTGTCCACTGTCACGCTAGACGAGCCCACGAACGCGGTATCGCCAGCAGTGAGTGTGACTTGTAACTGGCTGCCGTCCACGTAAGATGTGACACGGGGATCGCCATCCAGATATACTTGAGACTCGGGGATAAAGTTGGCTCCCGTGAGGTATACTACCAGGTCTGTGCCCGCTGCGCCGGTTGCATATACTGAGGCGGGAGAGATGCCCACTATCGAGGGGATCGGGTTTCGTCCGGGTTCCTCAATGCTAAAGGTGAGCGCGTTGGAGCTTCCGCCGCCCGGTGTGGGGTTGACGACCGTCACTCCGGCGGGGCCGGGGGCCGCCAGGTCAGAGGCGGGAATAAGAGCCTGCAACTGGCTGTCACTGATAAACGTCGTGTCGCGGTCACTGCCGTTCCATTGCACCGTTGCGCCCTCTACAAAGTTGGTCCCATCGAGCAGCAGCGTGAATTCTGAGGCGCCTGCCACCGCGCCCGAGGGGGAAAGGCTCGTGAGCGTGGGGATAGGGTTGTCGTCCTGTTCGAGAATCGTGAAATTCAGCGTGTTGGACGTGCCGCCGCCGGGCGGAGGGGTGGCAACATTTACAAAAGCAGTCCTGGCCGCCATAACGTTGATGGCGTCGACGACGGCCTCGAGTCTGTTGCTACTGACGTATGTTGTCGGCGCACTGACGGTATCCAAGAGCACCACAGAATCAGGGCTAAACTGTTCGCCATAGAGGGTGAGCGTAAAGGTATCGCTCCCTTCCACCACAGAGGCGGGGGC
>JAAEPW010000593.1 GCA_024232355.1 Chloroflexota bacterium
AGCGCGCAGGCAAAAATACGTCTGTTGCTGCCGCCTGGTGTAAATACGGATTCGATATCGGCCCAGGAATTGTCGTGCCCGGCATCTGGCATCACGAGATCGCGCAGGAGCACCTGGGCTGCCCGCGCCATTTGGGTCCCACAGGTTTGTGGCGACTCCATCGCGTCGAACGCCCGTTCCGCGATCGTGGATAGGATTTCGACGAGCAGTCTAACTCGTTTTCGCGGTGCCAGGGCCGAAACCCGGACGTGAGGATCGAGCCCTCGCAGTGTATCGGGCACCACTGACAGGAATTGGATCAGTTTGGCGACCGTTTGCTGGTGGAACGGATAAATTCCCCACATATAGTCCACTTCTCGCTTTAGATTGGCGGTGCGTCGTAGGCGCTCAAAGGTGTCCGTCCCGAACAACCCGTCGTACATCTCTTGGGCCACGCGAGCGCCAACCGAGTCGACGAGGGCGGGCGCTTTGCTTGTGCCATACATGAGCAGTTTGAACGCCTTGGACACGGCGATCTCTCGGCCTGAGGACCAGACGAGCCTGGCGGTTGCCAGGGGCGGGCCGTCGAGTTTGACGGGCAGTTTGTGCCGTGTGATTTGGGCGTCGAGTTTCTGGATGCATGTATCCACGGCGTCTTGGAGCGCTTCCTGGCCCTGGGGAATTCCCTTTTTGTACCCCAATTTGTAGCTGGCAGCCTCGAGCAGCGACCTGGTTAGGGTGCAGTCGAACATGTCGGAGAATATGAGAAAGGTGGTTGTGATGTTGTTCAGAAAGAGATTGGGGAAACCGCTGCGTTGCGATTGGGTCTCGGCAAAGTCTGCCAGAACCCGCTGTAACTGTTCTCGAATCTGTTCGGGTGTTATGGGGGATATGTTGCTCCCGAACTCTCGCCGGGCCACGTACAGGACGGCGTCGGGGTAGTAGAGCAGGGGTGTCCAGCCGTGTTCGACGTGAGCGCGGCGGCACGCTTCGTGCAGCAGCATCGTCGATACGCCACGGATGCGAACCTGATGGTACGTCACTGTCAGATAGTGGCGGCTGAACGTGTTGGCGCGCAGTAGCTCGGATGCCTGGATGGCAGACGAGGCGGACACGATCCGGTCGACCAGTTTGACCAGTTCACTGACCTCTGGCGCGGCAGAGGTCGTTTCAATCAATGACTCACGGACGCGAGTCCGGTTGCCTTTGTCGTGGTGCAGGTTCACCCCCAGCGCGGCGTCCGGG
>JAAEPW010000594.1 GCA_024232355.1 Chloroflexota bacterium
ACCCATCGAAAACGTTTCAGGCTGCATACCCGTTCTGCTAAACAATCCCGAAAGCAACTACAGGGCCTGGTAAAACAGTGGCTCCACCTACCGCCACCTGATGGACCGCCCGAGTGACTTTTGCGGCATTGCGAAAAAAGTATCCAACAGTAAGGCTTTGCCAGTTTTTAACTCGTCCCAAAATCTGTTTGGGAGATTTATTTCTCTGGAATTCCCTAAATTCTTCTAATTAGCCAGGGGAAGCCAGATGACAAAAGTGGGACCGACGCCAGTCTTGTTTTCTACGGTCACCCGCCCACGATGCAATTCCACAACTCCTTTAAGAATCATCAGCCTGAGACCGGTTTCGGACACTCGCTGCGACTGGGGTTCCCACTCTCGAAAGAGTCGCTCGAAAACGTATGATTGATCCTCTGTCGGCATTTCGTCTCCCGTGTCCGACACGGATATCGTAGCCCAGATCTGTTCTTGCATTTCCTGCCTGCTTGTAGAGACCGTCACCAATCCCCCCTTTGACGTGTAACGGATCGAATCTGCCACCAGGTTGTCCAACACCTGTGTGATTTGATGATGGTCCACTGGCACTATTTGTTCCATATCTGTTGGATAGTAATTTAGTGTCACCCCCTGCTCATGGGCCAGCGTCTGATGCTTGGAGATGGTTGCCTCGGTCAACTCGTTGAGGGATGTGAAATGAAGATTGATCTCTACTTGTCCGGCATAGAGACGTGAGATTTGCAGGATGTCTTTGCTCAACTGTGCCTGAGTGTCTGTCTCTTGCATCAAGGCATTCAGATATTCATGCCATTTTTCGTTCTCCGGCGACGTGCGCTGCAACAGGTATGCGTACGATTGAATCGTGGCGATCGGCGTGCGTAGTTCGTGGGAGAGGTTGGTGATGAACATGGTCTTCATACGATCCACTTCCTGAAGATGGCTGACGTCGTGAATTGCCACCACCACTTCCCCTATCTCTGACTCGGAGATCCGTTCAGGTACTGAAATGGCGCCCGCCCTTAGTTCCAGGTCCAGCCCAGTCAATTCCAGCAATTCTGGCAAGCGTTTGTCCGCTCGTGTTGCCACGTCCCGCACTGCTTCCTTCAGCCGTCTTGTATCCTTTGGGGAAAGGGCCTGGGTGAGCCAGGTCTGTGCGATCGGGTTAGTGTGAAGAATCTCTCCCCCCTCATCGGTGACGACGATGCCGTCGGTGGTGCTGTTGAGGATCGTGTCCAGCCGGGCGTACTGGGTCTGCACCTCGGCCGTCCGCTCTTGGACTCGCTGCTCTAACTGCTCGGCATGACCTTGCAGTTGTTGGTGCAACCGGGCATTCTCAATGGCAATGGCAGCCGAGGCAGCCAGCGTCTCGACCAGGGTGCGGTCATCCACGTCAAAGTCGCCGCTTTGTTTGTTCTTCACTTCCAACACACCGATTACCTCGCCACCAGTCCGTAACGGCACGGCGAGCAGTGATGTCGTGTGTAGGCCAGTTTGTTTGTCAATACCGGGAAAGAAATGGGGACTATCTGGCGCGCTGGCGATAATAGTACTTTCTCCGGTCTGAGCCACCCATCCGACAATCCCTTGCCCGGGTTGCAAGCGCAAGTTGAGTAGCGAACGGCTCAGGTCTTGGTGATATGCTGCTCGACAAATCAGCCCGCCTTCTCGTTCTTCGTCCCACAGCCAGACCGAAGCGCCCGCTGTGCCAGTGATTTCTGTGACCTCGTGCAACAATTGTTCTACAACCCATTGCAGGTCGAGGGTAGCCGTGAGTTCTTGGCCCGCCCGGTTGAGCAGGGCTAGTTTTTGGTTGTGTTGTTCGAGTGCGTGTGTTGCTTGCAATACCTCAGCCAAAGCTTTGCTTTGTCCTTCTTCCGCCCGTATGCGTTCAGCGATCTGTTGTTCAAGTTGGGCGTTCTTTCCTTCGAGTTGTTTTTGCGCTGTGTGTAGGGCCACGTGCGTATCCACACGGGCCAGTACTTCTTCCATCTGAAATGGCTTGGTGATATAGTCTATGCCGCCCACGGAAAACGCCTTTACTTTGTCCAGAATTTCACCTGCGGCACTGACAAAGATCACGGGAACGTCGCGGGTGCGTTCATCTGCTTTCAACTGCGTGCAAACTTGATAACCATCCATTTTGGGCATCATGACGTCCAGTAGGATGAGGTCAGGGAGTTTAGCCTGAACCGATGTCAGTGCCAGGCGGCCGTTAGGAGCAACCCGGACAGTATGCCCTCGTTGTGTCAATACTCCGGCAAGCAAGCGTAGGTTCTCATGGTTGTCGTCAACCACCAAAATGTTGGCGGATAGCGTTGTCGGTGAATTATTCATCTTGTTCTCCTGCTGTTTTTTGAATCAGGGTGAGTATTTTGGTGAATTCAAAATCTCTAGCCAAACGTGCCAACACATCCGCCACAGCGGTATCATGAGTGCGGATCTGGTCGATGAGATTGAGAATTTGTTCCATGTCTCCAAGGATGATGTTGCTTTCCAGGTTAGTTAGTAGATCGGGAGACAGGTTTGAGATTCGTGATTTGAGGTCAGCGACTTGAGGTTTCTCCAACTCTTTTTCAGTTATCTCTTTATACACAAAACGCACGCCAAGGTGCTTGGTCAGTGCATCAAAGATATCGGCTTCACGAAAGGGCTTGCGGATAAAGTCATCACAACCCATAGACAATATCCCTGCACGCTCCTCTTCAAATGGACTGGCAGTCAGTGCCACGATGATGGACACTGGTTGATCTCCCGTTTGTGCTTGTGCTCGGATGCGCTGGGTGGCCTCCAGGCCATCCAGCACCGGCATCCGGATATCCATCCAGACCAGGTGTGGTTTCCATTCTTCCCATATTTCAACGGCCTCTTGCCCATTAACCGCTTCCCGCACCTCAAACCACGGTCGCAGGATTTCGACCAGTAGCTTGCGACTGGTATCCACGTCCTCGACCACCAGCAATCTGTACGGGCTGTCGTCGACCAGGCCACTACCAGCGGTCTGTTGCTCTGGTTCCAGGCCGATCACGCGGCGTGGTGTTCGCACACTTGCTACCTCGGCAGCGTCTGCGACCTCGACTAGTATATCAAACTGAAACAGTGTACCCTTGCTTACCTCACTGCTCACTGCCAAACTGCCCCCCATTATCCGCACAAACTCACGACTGATCGGCATCCCCAAGCCCGTGCCCTTTTGGGACTGTTGACCACTGCTTGTCTGTACAAAGGTATCAAAGACTTGGTCTATCTCGTTGGGAGCAATGCCAACGCCAGTATCTTCGATTTCGAAATCGAGCAAGATAGTATGGGGTAGAGACGGAGGGATTTTATCCCTTGCTTTATGCTCCTTACTATCTACTCGGAGTGTGATACCACCCGCTGTTGTAAACTTTACCGCGTTCTCCAACAAATTGATGAGCACTTGGCGCAGTTTGCTCTGATCAGCGTAGACGTACTGCGGCACGCTGGGGGCAAGGTCGAACACCATGGTCAAACCCTTGGCCTCGGCGCGCAGACTGAACATCTTGCCTAATCCTACGAACAACTGGAACAAGTCAAAGCTTTTTGATTGGAGGTCAGTGCGCCCAGCTTCGATCTTGGACAGTTCCAGCACGTCATTGATGAGTGCCAGCAAGTGCTCCCCGCTACGGCTGATGATCGCCAGTTTTTCGCGCTGGTCACCCGTCAGGTTCGGATTGCGCGTCATCAACTCGCTAAAGCCGAGAATGGCGTTGAGTGGCGTGCGTAGCTCGTGGCTCATGTTGGCCACAAAGACGCTTTTGGCCTGGTTTGCCTGCTCGGCGGCTTTTTTTGCTTTTTCCAGTGCCACCTCAGTGCGCATCCGCTCGGTGATTTCGCGGGTCAACTCTTCGTTGACTTGTTGAAGCTGTTCGTTGGTCTTTATTAATTCGACAGTACGTTCGTTTACCACACTTTCAAGGTGGTCACGATATCTCTCTAATTCCTCCTCTGCTCGTACCTGCTCAGTGATGTCCTCCAGACTACCCTCATAGTACAGGTCATTGCCGTCATTGTCCTTCACAATTCGGAAATTATCCCTTGCCAAAATGATCGTTCCGTCGTACCGGTACAATTGCACCTCGAAATTGCGTATGGCTCTATCATTCTCTATCGAGGCCCGCCATCGTTGGCGATCCTCGGTGTTGATGTAGAGATCAGTCGCATAGACTGCTAGCAGAGCCTCTCGGTTTGGATAGTTTAGCATTTGCACAAGAGCGGGGTTTGCATCTATGATTTGTCCCGTCGGTGTAGAACGATAGATCCCCACGGGTATACCTTCAAAGAGCGTGCGGTATCGCTTTTCACTCTCTCGTAACACCTCCTCCGCCCTATGCCGTTCGGTGATGTAACGAAAGAGCACAAGACCCAGACCCAGACCGGCCAGAACCGATATGGTCATTGTGATCAATAGCACAACTCTCGTCCGAGCAATCAGTGCTTGTGAGGATTCGTTTTGTATCTGGAACTCTATGTCGATGTTGGTGGCGATTTCCGAGGCGGTATCGCTGATTTCAGGTTCTAGCACGTTCAGCATCGTATCGAGTAGTTCTTTCAATCTGCCATAGTCCGCTTGAATGGTTTTGAATCCTACGTAATAGGCGTTGGCGGCGGCCTGTGCGTCCAGCGAGTTTTGACGTTGAGCGGGGTCTTGGGTTGTCTCCAGGTTCGATAATGCTGCCTGCGCTTGCTGGTAGCTCACTTCAAACTGAACCGCATACCCTTCATCTCCCTCTTTGAGGTACTGGGAGGTGTTCACGCTCATTAATCGAAAGGCATTTTGGGCATTACCGAATGCAAGAAATACAGAGGAATCATTCAAAAAACTCGCGTGAATCCGGAGGGCGGACAACTCGGTTGCAATCGTATGCCCCTCAACGTCCAAAACGTCAGCGTAAATCCTTTGGTGTTTCTGGACGAGATTTGTAACCTCCTCAAAAGTGAGCCTGTACTCTGTGGCCGCCAGGCAGATACGGTTGACCATTTCTGCCCGCTCAGGGTTGGTGATTTGTTGGTCGGCTCGTGCCAAAAGTTCTTCCAGCCTGATAAACTCTTCGTTGAAACGGTCTTGATCCACCTGGCTTTGAGTACGGACGTACTGATGGGCATAGAAACGAGTGAGCAAAACTTGACTGACTATGTCTTTGGAGAGGGCTCTTTCTACCGCTAGATTGTTGGTGAGATTGTTTACGGTTGCGCTAATCTGGTTAAGCTGGAAAATAGCCAGTATACCAATCCCAACCACTAGCAACAGGGCTACTAGGTAGCCCAGAAAGATTCTTGTTCCCGCTTGACGTCTAAGAGTTAGGAGCATGCCCTTACTTTTCACATTCTTTGGCTGGCTCGAACCACTGGGCCAATCCTTCTTGGAGTGCGTCGGCAGCTTCCTGCGGGGTTTGTTCGCCCCGAATGACAGCCGTTGTGCCATCCAGCATGAGAACGTAACCATCTGGTGAACCGTCCCCTAGCTTTTCCCAGGCAAAGCGGATATCCGTGCCGCGACCTTGGTTCAGAGCCAGAAAGGTGTTTGCATGCTCATTTGTGAGGGTTGGTGCATCCCGATGCATGGGAAAGAAACCGGGGAGTTCGTTGCCCAATAGTTCACCAAACTCGGACGTGGTCATCCATGCAAGAAATTCCCTGGTCTCGTCTTTGTATTGGGAAGCGGCATTTAGTCCAAAGGCTACGTCTAGGTGAAACGTGATATAGGCTGGATGCCCCGCTGGTGGGGGAATGGCAAAGACGCTCCACGCAAAGTCCGATCCAGCCTCTTCAAAGTACGGAATATCCCAGGAACCACTCATCCACATGACGGCCTTGCTCTGCAGAAAAAGTTCCAGGCTGTCGACATAGCCAAATAGTTCATGGTCCTGAGGAAAAAAAGGAACCAGGTCTTCCACCGCCCGAAATGCCGACACGACTCGTTCGTCGTTAAAGCAGCGCTGCCCGGTCAAATACTCCATACGCCCCTCTCGTCCCCCTATAAAGTTGGGCGCCAGGTTCATAAAGATGATCTCTGCAATGGCCCACGCGTCCTTGGTGGCATTGGCAAACGGAATGTATCCGGCATCCTTGATCGCTTGCGTCGTTGCCAGCAGTTCTTCCCATGTTTCAGGAACGCTTAGGCCCAATTCCTCAAAAATATCTTTGTTGTAATAAATGCCATGGGAGGTTGCCGTAAAAGGAACGCCATAGGGTGTACCATTCTCTGTGCTCCAGGGCTCGAGCATCGGCGGATCAAAACTCTCTCTCAGACCCGGTAGATCGCCCAGAGGTTCCAGGTATCCCAGTTCAAACAGCTTTTGAGAAGCGGAAAAAGATCGAAGATAAAACATGTCTGGCGCTGTGCCTGATTCAAGCTGTGCTTTGAGAACATCATCATATTCTCCAGACAAAGTTGGGTCGAACCTGACTGTAATATTGGGATGCGCATCATGGAAACTGTCCAAAATACGGTTCAGCCGTTCCGTGGATGTGCGCCATGCCCCCATCGTTAACACGACTTTTCTAGGCTCTTTTGTCGGCACCACAATCTGTGTTGCTGTGGGTGATATGGTTGGGGACGGACTACACGCAGTTACCACTATACTGACCAGCAGCAATACTAGGCCGACAGCATTGATTTTATTTAGTATTTGTTTCATGATTCCTCCTAAAACAGTCATACTTGAGGATCGGTGCGCAAATTATCGATTTGAATTTTTGCCTTGTAGCTCACCTGGAAATGAAAATGTCATCTTGATAAAAATGTCCACTCCCCGCCCTCGTTCTGGAGGACGACTCTAACGTGAGCGCCTTACCCTGAATGGGCCTCTGTACATAGGACGCCCCCGAGACCCTGTGCCTGTCCCGGACCGACAGGTACAGGGTCCAGGACAAGTGCGGTGGCTGGAAACGATAGCCAAGTAGCCGCAGTCTACGCTTCTCTAAGCGTAAACCAAAAGGTGCTACCCTGCCCCATCTCGCTCTCGACACCCACTTTTCCATCGAGTTTCTCCACGATACGCTGCACGATGGACAGTCCTAGTCCGTGCCCTTTGGCCCGCACCTGGTCAAGTCGTGTGAATAGGGTGAACAAACGGGCTTGGTCTTTGGGCGAGATGCCGGAGCCGTTATCGCGTATCCAAAAGCGTACGTGTTTTCCCCTCTCCTCTTCACTGTTCACAAGAGCGGCTGTAAAAGGTTGAATCGTCGCGCCTAGCTCCACCCGTGGCGGTTGACCGCCGTACTTGAGGGCGTTGTTAAGATAGTTGGTCCACACCTCTTCGATCCACAGGGTGTAGCCTATCGCCCTTGGCCAAGTCTTGGGCAGAATAATTTCGGCTTGATATTCTTCGATCATTGGAGCCAATCGATCCAGAACTTGGTCCACAATGCTGACCATGTCGAGCGATTGAATCTTGATTTCTTCCATCTTGCGCACGCTGGACAGCAGCAGCAATTCTTCAATGATAGAATTCATTTTCCGCCCGCTCTTTGCAATCTCACCTAGCCAGTCGTGTCTTTCTTCACCTGACAATGTGGCGTGCTCTTTTTTCAACAGATCGGCATAGCCAATGACCCAGGTCAGAGGGGTTTTCAGATCGTGGGCCACGGTATGAGCAAAGGCATCCAGTTCCTCGTTGCGTGCTTCTAGTTCTACAGTGCGCTGACGTAATTTTTCTTCCGCTCGTGTGCGCTCAATGACTTCTCGGGTCAACTCGTCGTTGACGCGGGCAAGCTGGGTGTTACTCTCTTCAATCTGCTTGTGCATCGCTCGTAGAGCCAAATGCGTTTCCACGCGAGCCAGCATCTCTGCCATCTGAAATGGTTTGGTGATATAATCCACTCCGCCAACCGAAAATGCTTTCACCTTGTCCAGTACCTGATCTGCAGCGCTGATAAAGATCACTGGGATATTACGAGTGCGCGCGTTCATTTTCAACTGCGTGCAGATCTGATAACCATCCATTTCGGGCATCATGACGTCCAACAAGATTAGGTCAGGGAGTTTGGTCTGAACCGATGCCAGTGCCATGCGTCCTTCAGGAGCAGCTCGCACAGCATACCCCTGCTTTGTCAACAAGCTGGTTAACAAGCGCAGGTTCTCGCGATTATCGTCAACGATCAAAATGCTGGCGGGCAGCGTGGTTGTTGGTACATCATTCATCCTATCCTCCTACTGCCTTTCGAATAAGAGTAAGCATTTGGGCAAACTCAAAATCACTGGCCAAGTGTTCCAGAGCGTCTGCCACAGCAACATCGTGCGCGCGGGTTTGGGCTAGAATATTGCGAATCTGGTCCATATCGCCAAGGACAATGACGTGTTCTAGATCAGTCAATAGATCAGAGGGTAGGTTCGAGATCTGAGATCCGATGTCCGATATTCCAAGTTCACTTGGTTTCTCTTTCTCTATCTCCTCGTACACAAAACGCACGCCAAGATGCCTGGTCAGCGCGTCAAAGATGTCGACCTCACGGACAGGCTTGCGCATAAAGTCATCACAACCCTTGGACAAGATCCCTTTGCGCTCTTCCTCAAATGGGCTGGCGGTCAGTGCCACAATAATGGGCATCAGTTGGTCTTCCGCCTGTGCCTGTGTTTTGATGCGTTGGGTGGCTTCCAGACCATCCATCACGGGCATTCGTATATCCATCCAGACGAGATGTGGTTTCCATTCCTCCCATATCTCGATGGCCTCTTGCCCGTTGACCGCTTCACGCACCTCAAACCACGGTCGCAGGATTTCGGCCAACAGCTTACGACTAGCATCTATGTCCTCGACAACCAGCAATCTATATGGACCACCGTCGGTCAAGCCGCTACCAGCGGCCCGTTGCCCCGGCTCCAGACCAACCACGCGACGTGATGGTAACGCGCTCTCTGTCTCGGCGGCGTCCGCGACGTTGACCGGCACATCAAACTGAAACACGGTCCCGACACCAACCTGACTACGGACGACCAGATCGCTGCCCATCATGCGAACAAACTCGCGACTGATCGGTAAGCCCAGCCCTGTCCCTTCTGTGGATTGTTGCCCACTGCTCGTTTGTACAAAGGCCTCAAATACTTGGGCCAGTTCATCGGGCGCGATGCCCACGCCAGTGTCTTCCACCTCAAAGTGGAGTATGCAAGTCTGCTCGGATACTCGTCCACTTGGCCCAACCAGAGGTTGGCACTTGGCCACTTGCCCAATACGTAACGTGATCCCGCCCTCGTTCGTAAACTTGACAGCGTTGCTCAACAAGTTAATGAGCACTTGTCGTAGTTTGGCTTGGTCGATGCGGATGTATTGCGGCACATCTGGTGCCAGGTCGAAAACCAGGGTGAGGTTCTTGACTTCTGTCCGCAGACCAAACATTTCACCCAATCCAAGCATCATTCGATGTAGGTCTAGGTTCTCTGGCTGTAGCTCTACGCGCCCAGATTCGATCTTGGATAGTTCCAGTACATTGTTGATGAGGGCCAGCAGGTGCTCCCCGCTGCGACCGATGGTCGCCAGCTTGTCTCGCTGCTCGCGTGTGAGATCAGGATCACGCGTCATCAATTCGCTGAATCCGAGGATGGCGTTGAGGGGGGTGCGCAGTTCGTGGCTCATGTTTGCCAAAAAGACACTCTTGGCGCGGTTCGCGGCCTCAGCCGCGATTCTTGCTTCATCCGCGGCTTCCGCTGACCGTTTGGCACGGTCGGTAGCTCGGTGCGAATCTTCCTCTGCCTGTTTGAGCTCTGTAATATCACGCGATATGCCAAGAACTGTGTGTACGTTACCATCTTTATCAAATTCCGGGAATAATCGCCAATCCAAATAAACCTTACCTTTAGAGCCATCCCACTCAAAAGTATACTGAGATGGCTCTCCGGTCTCAAATACCCCGGCGATCCACTCCTCCCACAAAACACACAGATCTTCCTCAAAACCTGCTTCCCGATGAGTCTTGCCGATAATGTCTTTTTCCGTAAATCCTGACACTCTCAAGGCTGCTGGGTTCTCATACAAGTGTCTGCATTGCCTATCGTACCGCATGATATAATCCTGGCTGTTTTCTGCCAAAGACCTAAACTTTTCCTCACTCTCCTGCAGCGCTTCTTCTACCCGCTTGCGCTCGGTAATGTCGGTAATGACTGCAAAACTGCCTTCAAAGTTGCCATCATGGTCAAGGATCGGCCTGGGTGAAATGAGGGTCGGAACCCTGTGTCTGTCTTTGGCAATCCATACCAGATCGTAGGAAGAAGGTTCACCCGTTTTTTGTCTACCAAGTTGTTGTGTGAATTCCTCATAACTAACCGGATCGACAAAGTCTGTCAACGACTGCCCGATGATTTCATCTTTTGAGTAACCCAGCATCTGGCAAAACTGATCGTTGGCGTAGGTGCTTGTGCCGTTTTCATCACGCATACCGAAACCTTGGGGCATTGTCTCTATCAAGCTACGATAGCGTTCCTCACTCACGCGTAGTGTATCCTCAACTTGCGCACGCGCAATAACGCTTCCGATTTGGGCGGCGATGGTCTCAAGTGTGTTGCGAGCGAAAGCAGGTATCTCGTCAAGCGTGCGCGAAGCGGCATTAAGACAGGCAATAACCTGGCCCTCGTGATGCACTGGAATGACGGCAACGGCGCGAAACCCCTCACGACGGAGATGTCCCGAGACGGGCACATCCAGTTCCTGGAGTCGAGTGTAGACTGGTTTGCCTGTCCTGATCAAATGCGCTCTGGTCGAGTCTGCCTTGATGCGTGAAAAGCTTTCGATGACGTCAGGAGGCACCCCCTTGGCTAATCCCAGGTCTATGTCGCCAGATGTTTGATCGACGAGATAGATCGCACCGTAATCCAGCTTGACGCCATCGATCACCGCACCAACGCACAGACGCAATGTCTCCTCAAGCCCGACCACGGCACCAAGGGCCAGACCAAGATCACGTTGGACGCGAATCGAATCCTCCGCCCGCTTGCGCGCGGTGACGTCTTCGTGCATGATCACAATATGCTCGACGCTGCCGTCCTTGTCCAAAATGGGAAAGAGCAAACCACCTACCAGCACGGGCCTATCCGGCAATTCTGGGCGGACATGGTGCGGACTATACCATAGCTCAGAAATCTTGATGATTTCTCCCTTTTCTAGTTTGGCGAGTCTTTCAGAATGACCGTGCATCTTGAGAACTGGATCATCAAATATAGAATAGTCTGGTGGTGGCGGAGGCGCGCTGAAAAGATCCAAATGTGCTTGATTTGATCTCACAAAATGTCCCCCAGCATCGTACATTGAGATGCTGTATGGGTTCAGGTCAATGATGTTATCAAGTGTGGTTTTTTCTTTCTCCAGGGCCTCCTCTGCCTGCACCCGTTCACTGATCTCCCGTTCAAGTCTCTCGACGACTGTTTCTAGTTCGGTGGTGTGTGCTGCAACCCGCGCCTCTAACTCTGCGTTCAGGGTCGCGTTTTCAATTGCGATGGCTGCCTGACCGGCGAACAATTTCAAGGGCCGTAAATCGTCTTCAGTAAATGTATCTGCTTCCGAACGGTTTTCGAGAACAAGTACCCCCAAGATTTTCTCTCGCGAGATCAGAGGGGCACACATGACTGAGCGAGTTGGCAGGGACGTTACACTGCCCACATCCTGCATAGCCTCTACAAGAACGATCCCCTCACCGTTTTGTACGACTTGGAGAATTATCTGGCTGATCCACTCGTCTGTTTTTGCCAGTTTTTGACTATTTCTTGTATGCTGAACGCAAAAGTTGAGTGTGCCATCGTCATTCAACAGGACGAGATGGCCATACTCGGCCCCGAATAACTCCAAAGCTGCTGCCATAGCATGGTCAAAAAGTGAATCGAGCGAGTGCTTTTCAGCTAGTTGTCTATTGACGTTAAGCAGTTTCTCCAAAAGATTTTCACGCATCTTTTCGCTCCTGCCAGAAATTGTGTCCCCGATATGCAATCTATTCCACCGATGCGCTGCTAAAAACTTTGATAGAGTGGGTATTGTGCTAGATTTTTTGTTGGGGGCGCTCTTCATCCGCCTTGAGGGAGCGCCGGAGAAGCTGCATAGCGGTTTCGGATAAAAATCGAAACAATTTTTGCCTCGGACTTGGCAAGTGCCAAGGGCATTTGCTGTACAAGTTAATTCTAGCATAGAAGGGAAATGAATACAACCGGGTGAATGGAATTTGTCAACCTCATTGGGTATGATATAATCTTTCCTCGTCTGGATTGGCCATTTTTCTGAGCGCTAAATTCTCTGATTGCCGATCTACTGGTCGGTACGATTTCTAGGAGGTAGTATAGTGAAACGTTTTATTGCTTTGCTCATATTGTTTACAGTACTGTTGACGAGCTGTAGCGCGCCCTCTCCCGATGCCCGTATCGTCTACGGGTTGACGTTGGCTCCATCCGGGATTGACCCACACGTCAATGCTTCGTCAGAACTGGGCATCCCGCTCACCTCGGTGTACGACACGTTGGTCTATTTGGACCCGGAGACAGGCGATTTTGTCCCCGGCCTGGCCGAACGGTGGGAAGTCTCTGACGATGGGCTGACCTATACCTTTTATCTTGACCAAGATGTGACCTTTCACGATGGCACCCCTTTCAACGCCGAGGCAGTGCGTTTCAACCTAGAGCGCATCACCAGCCCCGACGTGGCCTCTCAAAAGGCCCGCTTTATGCTCGGCCCTTACGAGCGGGTTGAGGTGGTGGACACGTACACCGTGCGCGTTTATCTGAGCGAGCCTTTTGCCCCGCTCCTGGATTCGTTCAGCCAGGTCTACCTGGGGATGGCCTCCCCCGCCGCCGTCGAAAAATGGGGGGACGAGTACCAATTGCACCAGGTGGGCACCGGGCCGTTTACCTTTGCCGAGTACGTGCCGGGGGACCATCTGCTGCTCCGGCGCAACCCCGACTATGATTGGGGGCCATCCGTTTACAAACAGAACACCGCCCAAGTAGGAGAGATCGAGTTTCGCTTTTTCACCGATCCGGTCACCCGCTCCCCCGCGCTGGAGACAGGGGAGGCTGACATAATGGGAGAGATTCCCCCGCAAGATGTCGCCCGATTGACAGAAAGCGATGACTTTCACGTCGAACGGGTGCCCATTCCTGGCGCTTCGCTGATGGTCTTTATGAACACCACCCGCCCGCCGCTGGACGACGTCCGAGTGCGACAGGCGCTGCTCTATGGGACCGACCGTCAGGCCATCATCTCTGCCGTTTTTCACGATACTTCTCCCGTGGCCTACGGGCCGCTGGCAGCCAACACCTTTGGCTACGAGTCAGCAGTACAAGAATTCTATCCTCATGACCCAACCCAAGCAGCGACGCTGCTGGACGAGGCCGGTTGGACGGACACTGACGGCGATGGCGTCCGCGACCGGGATGGCGAACCCCTGATCCTCGACTTTTACCTGATGGGATGGGGCCATATGCCGGAGGTGGGGCAGTGGATGGCGGCTCAATGGGCCGAACTGGGAGTAGGAGTGAACAGCCAGATCGCCAGTTACCCGGAAGCATTGCAAGTGGCGGGTGAGGGGCAGCATCATCTGATTCCCTTTAACCTCTCCAGCAGCGACCCCGACATCCTGCGCCAGTTCTTCCACTCTCAAGCTGGCTTCAACTGGGCCAAGGTGGGCGACGCCGAATTGGACGCCTGGCTGGGAACGGCATCACGCACGTCCGACCGGGCGGAGCGGGCCGCGCTCTACAGCCAAGTTCAACTCCAGGTGATAGACCATGCGCTGGTGATTCCCGTCCGCGACTATGTCAACCTGAACGGAGTCAGCAACCAGGTACAAGAACTGGGCTTTGATTCTCAAGGCTGGTTTCCGTGGCTGGTTGACGTGACGCTCGCAGCCCCCTGACAATGTAGCACGCAAGAGGGGAGATTTGCCAGCTTGTATTTGTGATCGAGAGGCTGGTTGACTGACAAATCTTTTTAGAACCACGGATGAACGCAGATTCACGCAGATAAAAGTCGAATTGAAATTGAAAACAATCGAAAATCTGTGTTCATCGGCGGTTAATCTTTTGTATTTGGTATTTCGTTAGCTTTGTCAGTCAGTCAGGATGGAGAGGATAGAACTATGGAATTTCACGATCTCGCCCAACGGGCCATTGATGTGCGCAAAAAGTACGCCGAGCTTGAACAGATGAACTATGGCAGTGCGTGGACGAGTGAAGAACTAGCACTGGGGTTTGTTGGGGACGTTGGCGATTTAGCCAAATTGATCATGGCAAAAAATGGGCGACGCAGTATTCCAGACGTCGAACACAAATTGGCGCACGAATTAGCAGATTGCCTTTGGTCCATCATAGTGCTAGCACACATCCACGATGTTGATCTTGAGCAGGCCTTTGTCCAAACGATGAATGAATTGGAAAGGCACATAAACATCCGGTTGCGCGATTCTGGGACCGTGTGATGATCGTCGAGTACGTGGGACGAAGGTTGATTCAGTCGGCCTTTGTCCTTTGGCTAGCGGTGACGTTGGCTTTTGTGGCCATGCACCTGGCGCCGGGCGACCCCGCCCAGGCGTTGTTAGCCGCCTCTGGAGCAACCCCCCATGAGATCGCCGAGCGGCGTGCCGCACTTGGATTGGACGATCCGTTTCTGGTTCAGTACAGTCGCTATCTGCTGGACCTGATCCGGGGCGACCTGGGTAAATCCTGGCTCCACGGTCGGGCGGTGGGCCAGATGATGCGGGAACAACTCGCGTCGACGGCAACGCTGGCGGTCGCTGCGACAACGGTCGGAATTGTGCTGGGGTTGAGCCTGGGGCTGTTGGCCGCTTTGCGCCGGTTCACCTGGTTGGATACGGTCGCCACCGCTGTGGCCGTGCTGGGACTCTCCACACCCACATATTGGTCGGGCTACCTGGCAATCCTGCTCTTTTCGCTCCAACTGGGATGGCTGCCCTCGGCCGGCGCGGGCGATCTACAACACCTGATATTGCCGGCAGCGGTATTAGGTTTCGGTCTCTCTGGCTCCATCGCTCGGCTGGTGCGCGCTCGCGTGATCGAGGTGATGGGAGAACCGTTCGTGCTGGCGGCGCGGGCGCGCGGACTGCCACCCTGGCGCGTGATCTTGCTTCACGTGCTGCGCTCGGCATTGGCCCCCGCCCTCGTCGTCGTCGCTCTGCAATTTGGCTTTTTGTTGGGCGGGGCCGTGTTGACGGAGTCGGTCTTTACACGCCGGGGACTGGGCAAGCTGGCGGTGGAGGCAGTCATCTGGCGAGACCTGCCCGTGGTGAGAGGCGTAGTCGTGTTGGGGGCACTGGCCTACGTTCTGGTCAACCTGGCCGCCGACCTGGCGCAAGCCTGGCTGGACCCCCGCTTGCGGGAGGAGGTGCTTTGATCAAAGCGATCGAGTGGACCTCCCCACCGCGCCGTTCTCTCCTCCGGCAGCCGGTTGCGCTGACCGCGTTGTGCTGGCTGGCATTGGTTGGGTTGGGCGCGAGCCTGGCCCCGCTTATGGCTCCCGCTGGCCCGATGATGGCCGACGCGGCCCGCGTTCTGATTCCGCCTGGAGCGGGCTCGCTCCTGGGGACCGATGCGCTGGGCCGGGACGTGCTGGCGCGGCTTTTGTGGGGCGGTCGCTGGACGTTGGGGATGGGGCTGATCTCTTTGACAGTGGCTGTGGGATTAGGCCTGCCAACAGGCTTGATGGCTGGCACATTTGGCAATTGGGTCGAGGTCGTATTGATGCGTGTGGTAGACGCCATGCTCGCTTTCCCCAGTCTCCTGATGGCGATGGCGGTGGTGGCGTTGATGGGACGGGGCCTGGTGGCGGTGGCCGTGGCGGTGGGTTTGGCAGCAGCACCCGCCTACGCCCGGGTAGCCCGCAGCGCCGTGCTGGAGGTGCGCGCGCAGCCCTACGTGGAGGCAGCCCGGGCAGTGGGGTGCAGTCAAGGGCGCATCATGATGCGTCACGTGCTACCCAACGCCGTTGCTCCACTTTTGGCCTTTGCGGCCACCCAACTGGGATGGGTGTTGCTCAACGGCGCGGCCCTCAACTTTTTGGGCCTGGGCGTGCAGCCGGGCACACCCGAGTGGGGCGCGATGCTGGCCGACGGTCGAGGCTACCTGCGACAAGCTCCGTGGGCCAGCACGTTTCCTGGTCTGGCTCTGACGTTAACGGTGCTTGCCACCAACCTGCTGGGGGATGGATTGCAAGAGGCGCTGCGACGTCGTTAGAGGGAGCCGGTAGGGCCATCGTTTTTATCCGTTCATATAAAAAACATAGTCGCGATTTCCATACCGCACGATATGGAAACCGCGACTACAGTTGTAGGGCTTTTTCATTACCCGGCATCTCTGGATCACGAATGGACGAATGGCACGAATTTTGCAACCTGTGCAACCCTTGCGAAGGTTGCGTCGTACCGCATATGCACAACGATTCTCGTTTGGCGAGAATACCTTTGATAGTAAATTCGTGCGGAACCTTCGCAAGGGTGATCTTCTTGGTCTCAATTTCCCAGTGCCCACGCAATGATGGTCTCAACTGGAGACTATTCTACATCAATTGGAAATAAAAACGATTGCTTTTACCCAACCGTTCAAGTATAATACCATTAGGTTTTAGGTTCAATACCCGTGAATGAAAAATCAAGCTGGCACCCCTTCCACACGTATTGAGGCAACCGGGGATTCCCAGATGATTTTCAGTTCTTTCTCCAAGTCTCGTTTTTCAGATTTGTGTGTTTTGTTTTTCCGTTTGAACTTTGA
>JAAEPW010000595.1 GCA_024232355.1 Chloroflexota bacterium
CACCTTTAGCGGCCTGACCTTTACGGACACCGCCGCCTACCAGAGCTTTGCGCCGGGTTCCTACACCGTCAAGTTTGTCGCCGCTGGCACCACATCACCCGTTTTGGCGGAAACCTTCGTCAACCTGGGCGTGGGCCTCGACTATACCGTGCTGGCAGTCGGTTCCACTTCTGAGATGGATGCCTGGAAGGTGCAAGATGACAACGCGCCACGCGGCATGCCGAACCGGGCCTACCTACGCATGCTCAACGCCGCTGATGGTTTCACAGTAACACTGAAAGAAATGATGGGCCAGGAACGCTACACCGGCATCGCCTATCTCGACATCGGCGACTATGTCAAGGCCACGGCCAAGACCTATAACCTGCAAGTGCTGGACAGCGCTACGGGCCGCAACCTAGATATGCTGATGCAGCAGACGATGGACGGAGGCGCCATCTACACGCTGTTCGTGTTCAACTCGCCCACCGCATCTGACAAAGTCAGCGCGGTGCTGGTGCAAGATACAGCGCCCACCAGCCGTTTGGGCGTCGCCTACGCGGCGGGCAGCTTGGCCAATCTGACACTAGAAGTGGATGGCAGCACCATCACCACCACTCTATCTCCCGGAGATCGGGTGGACGTCACTGGCCTGCTTTCGGGCAGCCACAGTATCGAGGTCAAACAGGGCGTCACCACGTTACTCTCCGAAACACTGCACGCCAGCGGGCAAGGCGTGTACGCACTGGCCTTGTTCGAGGATGGTGGCATCGTCAGTTCGAGTTTGCTGGAAAACACCCACGTCCCGGACGGAGCGTCATCCGGAAATGACGGCCAAACCGGGCTGCGCGTTGTCCACCTAGGCAGCGGTACGGGCGCGGTAGACGTGGTGCTCACGCATCCCTCTCCCTGCCTGAAACTGCCCATCGCGAGCAACGTTGCCTACAATACAGTCAGCGATAATGTCGATGTAGCCGGTCTGACCGAGACCTACACCGCTACCGTCTACGACGCGGGGACGGCGAACGCCGTCTACACCCTGACCAACCTGCTCTTACAGCCGGGCGACAATGCCACCCTTTACCTGATCGATCAGGGCGGCGTGCCGGTCTTGGCTTACGGGGTAGACATCCAAATGGCCGTGAACACCTTTGCTTTCTACGAGATCGACGCGGCCGACGTCGGCCAGTGGCAGGTCCACCTGCACGGCGACACCGCCGGCCCGGACAACTATACACTCGCCGTCGACGGCAAGCGCCCCGCTCCTGCGCTGAGCAATGTCCACATCATCACCCCGTCCGTGTTGGAATGGCAACTGGTCAGCCCTGCGCCGGATACGACCATCAAGGTCTTTTACCAGACAGAGCCGATCACCGACATTTTCCAGGGCCGTCCGTTGAGCAACACGCTCAATGCGCCGCTCAACCCCAGTTGGACACCGGGCAGCACCGAGCCGTACTATGACGCGGCCTGGACCGATGGCACTTTGCAGACCTACACCCTGCCGCTGAACCTGTTACCCAGCGGCACATACTATCTCTACCTTGAAGCCGATTCCGCGGGTGGCGGGATCGCGCGAACCGCGGTACCGGAAGCACTCGTCGTGACGCACCCCTGGAACGACCCCTGGGTCGCCGGACTGGCCTTGAGCCAAGAAGGCTACGGTCAGGTCACAGCCCGCTGGAACGACATCGGGAACCCCGAGGTGGACGAGTACAGCCTGGTCTACGCCTCGTCGGTGACGACGTGGACGCAGAGCGCCGAGATCCAAACCGCCCAAGGCAGAACCGAGTTGACGGTCGGGAGCCTCATCCCAGGCCAAACCTATACCTTTACCGTGGACGTGATAAACTATCGGGAAGGCGACACCGAGCGCGTCGCCCATTCCGAGTCGGTGGCAGTGACCATCGAGGGGGCTGTCTTTGATCTGGTTGCACCGGGCACCCCGGTGACGGCACCTGCCGGACAGGATATCGTTGCGGTGGTGACGCTGCAAACCGCCCTGGATCCGTACCCAGGGGTGGTCTGGCTCTATGAAGGCCCACACTCGGACGGCATCCACTTGGACCTGGACACGGATTCGTTCACGCCCACTGTGGCGGGGGCCAGTGTTCCGGTCACCATCAGCGTGGACGCGTCCGTCGCCCAGGGCACGTACACAGTCACCGTCATCGGCAAGGGCGGCGGCGAAAGCAGCTCTGATGTCCTGACTGTGGACGTCACTGCGCCTTCCTTTGCGCTACAAACGTCCGAAAGCAGTTCGACGCTGAACGAGAATGGCGTGGTGACGCTCACCATATCAGCCAACCGGCTCGACGGGCACACAGCCCCGATTTGGTTGGAGGTGCTAGACAGCCCCTCGGCGCTGAGTTTACTGCCTGATGAAGCCATATTGGTGGCTCAGACGAAAGACCTGACCATCGCCGACATGTCTTACATCGAAGGCGGGGTCTACACCTACACCATCCGTGGCTATGACGGCATCAACGACGTATTCATCACCCAGACCATCGAGGTCGTCAAGGCGCACTACCGGGTCACGGCATCGCAGAGCAGGATCACGGCCACGCTCAACGCCAGCAACACCATCCAAGTGCCGCTGGACGTGAGCTTTGCGTATGGTTGGGACGCGCCGGTGACGTTGATGATGGGTCCGCAATATGCCCCGCCCTTTGGTCGGGTAGGCTTTGTCACGACCTCTGTTCCGGCAGGAGAGAATCTGATCAGTTTAATGACGCTGGATGCGCCAGGACAGGTCACTTTGCACGTAGAGACACTGGACAGAACACCACCAGGCACGTACATCATGCCCGTGCTGGCCGAGAGTGACGGTCTCCAGAAAGAGATAGAGATCTGGCTGCGGGTCGGTGAGGAGACATCGCCAGGGTTACCCTATGATATCTACCTGCCGCTGGTGCTCAGGAACAGCTAACTGGCAAAAATCAAACCCCCAAGAGGCTGCTAGCCCCTTGGGGGTTTGGAGAATGTGCAAGCCCCCTGGTCTTGAATAGGCCAGGGGGGACTGTTGTTTCGGGTATCGGTTTGTACTCGGAAAAGTTCTCTAGTGAAATGTGCGTCATAGGTTACAAGCGCCAAATGCAAAGGTTCCGCGCAAATTTATTTACCGAAAAGGAGGTGCAATGAACAAATAGCTCGATACAAGGAATTTCCTTTTTCGCTCCGAGCCGGTTGCAGGCTGTCGAACAGATCTAGTCTAGCCCCCATACGGTTCAGTTAGGGCACAATGCCTGGCATCAGTTTAGGGTGGCAAGCCAATCGTATTGGCCGTCTTGGGACCGGACCCGCCCCAGGGCGTCTCTATAGTTGGAGTTTGGACAAAGTTAAAGGGTAACAGTACCTTTACAAAATCGCAAAAAGGCAACAAAATTGCGAAATGATAACAGAAAAAGTAGCTCGAGAACATGCGCGTCAGTTTCGCGCCGATGTATACGGAACTTTCCAAAAGCGTGCGGATGCCGTATTCGAACTGATCGA
>JAAEPW010000596.1 GCA_024232355.1 Chloroflexota bacterium
AATCGTATCCTACGCTGTGTATGCCGCCTGGCCCGTCAAGCCCATCCCCGAAGAATACCGCCAGGTGCAGCCCTCAGACGTAGAGACGCTGCTGGTGAGCGGGAGCATTGATTTCAATACTCCGGCGCAGTTTGCCGCCGAGGAACTCTTGCCGTCGCTGAGCAACGGCAAGCAGGTCATCCTGTCCGAGTATGGGCACGTGTCGGATTTCCTGATACACCAACCAAAAGCTCTCGAACGCCTGTTGACCAGTTACTATGATACCGGTGTGGCCGATGACTCGCTCTACACGTACCAACCGGTGAGCTTTCACGTGGGACTTGGCTACCCGACGATGGCCAAGCTCGGGCTGGCTGCTATCGTGCTGGTTATCATCATATTGATAACAGCGGTGTGGTTCATCGTCCACAGAGTGCGGCGGCGCAGGAGTGTATAGGTCTCAAGATAACAAACAGTAAAGAGGATTGAACGAACACCATGCGGAGGAGATCAAAGAATGAAGAGAAAAAAGAAACCCGGCTACTATACCCTGCTGGTGCTAGCGATTTTGATGATCCTGGGAGCAGTACTGACGATCATGCCGGTACCTTATTCGTATAAAGAATGTATGCTCGGATACAAAGCTCACTGCACCCTCACACCGGTCAGCACGATCTTGTGCGTCATTGCCGCCGCGGCCATTTATGTGGTGACGAACGGATCATTCACCGAGACAGCATGAAGGAGTTTTGATCATGATCATGTTTCCTATGTTGATATTGGTCATCGTGCCGCTCGTGGCGGGGATCGAATCGTTATTCGCCAAGAAGGAAAACGCGCGGGCCATCTCTATTCTCGCCGGGCTGTGCGTTGGCGGTTTCCTCTGGAATGTGTACTCGGACTGGAGAGTATCGCCGATCCGGGTTACCGTCCTCGCCATTCTTGCCATCGTGCCGATCATCCGCTTGTTCCGGATTGGCACAAAGGCGCTGAAACAAGGCCTGATCGCCGCCGTTGTGACCTTTGTGGTGCTGCTTGTGGCCTGGCAGGGATTGTTGAGCTTTATGGTCAACGTGGAGGTCGTCAGCGACATCGAGATATTGAACCCCGACGCAAGCGCGGGGACGGCGCTCGTGGTCTACCATCCCGGAAGGAGCGGTTATCAAGAGATGGCCAATCAGGCCTTTGCTGAAGGACTGATCTCGAATGGGTGGCGCGTAGAGATCACCACAGCTAGCAAAGAAACACCCACCGACCTTTCTGGCTACGATCTGCTGGTTCTAAGCGCCCCCACCTACGACTGGGTGCCCGCGAAACCAATCCAACGCTACCTGGAGCAGCTTGGAGACCTGGAAGGCCAGCCCACGGCCGTCATCATCTCGGCCGCAGGCACGACTACCCTGGCTGTTCCCATGATGGAGGAGATGGTCAAAGAAGCGAACGGCGACCTGGTCGGGTCCTATACCCTCTGGACCCTGATACCCAACCAGCTGAGATATGGTATTAACGACGCGGAAGAGATCATGCGCCAGGAAGCGAAAGCGATCCCCTTGCCGGGGGAGTAAAAAAGCACATGAACAAAGCCCATACCAACAAACTACCGGGAACGATCATTGTCTCCACCATCATCGCGATCCGGTTTGTCGCAGCGCTCTTGTTTCTGTACGCGTTCACCAACAACCTGACGTTATGGGCTGTCTGCATCTTTGTCGTTGCCGTTTTCACGGATGCGCTGGACGGCCACGTGGCGAGGAGGCTGGGCGGCGCAGCTCCGTTTCTAGGCCCGTATTCGGCGTACTCGGATGCTGTGGCGGATTTTTTCCTCGTCTTGGCGGCATTCGGGGCTTTTGTGATCCAGGGCCTTTACCCGTTCTGGATATTGCTCCTCATCGTCGTTATGTTCGCCCAGTTTATCCTGACGTCGAGACTCGCGCGGCTCATCTACGACCCCGTGGGCAAATACTATGGAGTGTTTCTCTTCTGCGCCGTCGGCGTGACCCTCGTTTTGCCCTACGCCGCCGTTCGCCAGGCGGTGCTGGTGGTCATCCTCGGATTCTCCATTGCATTGGTGATCAGCCGGGCTGTGTTCCTGCTCGGTTTCTCAAAGAAGCGAACGCTTGGCCAGGACAGCCCTGGTTCGTGACAAAAGTCAAAGTGGAACTGTGCAAACAACCTTGCTCGTAGTATAGGAAAGTATAAAAGTGTAGTCGCGGTTTCTATACCGCGCGCTATGGAAAGCGCGGCTACGGCTGCGAAGCTTTTCTTGATGTGAAAGCGAGCTGTTCAAGGAGCCAGTAACGACAAGTTGCTGGCTCTCTTTCTTTCAGGCATCAAGGTAGGGCAATTGCATTTATTTGTTTGCTCGTCAGGGATCGACAAATCCCGGCTCTGGGGAAACAAAAACTTGTCCTTCAGACGGGGATCTGGCGATCCCCTTTGAGCAAAGTAGACCAGCCGGGTTTAAATGCAATTGCCCTGGGCATCAGGGTTTGCCCGTTGTTTCGATCAACGGTATAATTAGCGAGTTCAGTTTATCCCTTCCGCAAAGCAAAAGGCAAAATGGCCACACCAATCCTAAGCACAAAACTCTATATCCCCCCCGTCCGGCCAGAGCTAGTGCCGCGCCCACGCCTGATTGAGCGATTGAACACAGGAGCGACGCGCAAGCTGACCCTCGTCTCTGCCCCGGCCGGTTTTGGCAAGACCACACTGTTGAGTGAATGGACACATCGTAGGGGCGAGGTTACCCTGCCCGTACCCGCGCCCCTACAAGTCGCATGGCTCTCGCTGGATCAAGGGGATAATGACCTGAATTGCTTTTTGACCTATTGTGTCGCCGCTTTGCAAACCATCAAAGACAATGTTGGGCAAGGGGTATTGGCTGGGCTTCAATCTTCTGGGGCGGTTAACACCGAATTAGTTCTGACCACCTTGCTCAACGAGATTGCGGGCCTCAAGGACGATTTCACCCTCCTCCTTGACGACTATCACGTGATTGAATCCCCAGCGATTGACAAGGCCCTTGGTTTTTTGCTCGACCATCTGCCACCACAGATGCACTTGGGCCTGATCACCCGCACTGACCCGACTTTACCTCTATCGCGACTGCGTGCCCGCGGACAGTTGACCGAACTGCGCGCGGACGACCTACGCTTTACCACCGACGAAGCGGCTGTCTTTCTCAAACAGGTCATTCATTTGCCCATTTCGTCCGACGATGTGCGTACGCTAGAAAACCGCACAGAAGGCTGGATCACCGGGCTGCAACTGGCCGCTGTGGCGATGCAGGGACTTGAACAACGTGAGCAAATTGCGCGCTTTATCCATAGCTTTGGTGGCAGCCATCGCTATATCATTGATTATTTGGTTGATGAGGTCCTTGACCAACAGACACCACAGGTGCAAGAGTTCTTGTTGCAGACCTCAATTCTCGACCGTTTGGTCGCTCCCTTGTGTAACGTCGTTACAAGTCGGAAAGACAGTCAAGCCATTCTGGAGCGACTTGATGCGGCCAACCTGTTCCTCATCCCACTGGACGGCGAGCGGCGTTGGTATCGCTATCACCATCTCTTTGCCGAACTGCTGCACCACCGTCTGCGGCAGAGCAATCCCGAACAGATAGAAGAACTGCACGCCCGTGCCAGTCACTGGCTGGATGACAATGGACTCACCCATCAGGCCATCAAACACGCCCTGGCAATAGACGATAAATATTTCGCCGCCGATTTGCTCGAACGCCATGCTAAAACCTTGCTGTATCAGGGTCATGCCCAGGTCCAGAACATGCGGGATTGGTTCAAGCTGTTCCCTCAAGAATTAATCCAAGAGCGCCCATTATTGAGCATTTTTCACACCTGGGTACTCGTATTCGAAAACCCGATCGGAAATTGCGACGAGGTAGAACGAATATTGGCACAAACCCAACAATCGTTGGACAAAGTTGATTCTGATGGAACTGGGGAAAAAATCGTTGCTGGGCATATTGCCAGCATTCGGGCACTTTTGTCTCAGCCACCAATTCAAACGGATCACGATCCACACGCCGTTTTAGAGTTGTTGCATAAAGCCCAAAGCCTGTTGCCACCGAGCGAGATCGAAACTCGCAGTGACAACAGCATAAATATTGGATACGAATATATGCACCTAGCGGATACCAAAGCCGCGCTCAAGGCTAACAAGGCCGCGTTTGCTCAAGCCCAGGTGGGGAACAATCATCTTGTAGCTATCGTTTCGATTCGCAATCAGGCTTTGATCGCCTACTATTTGGGAGGGTTGGACCAGGCGGTTGAGATTTGCCAAAATGGCATTGCTTCATTTGATCAACTTTGCACTGAAAAAGATCAACCATCCCCGAACCTAGGGATATTGTTTATCATGGTAGGCCATTTACTCATAGAACGTGGTGAGCTAGAGAAAGCAGAGGTTGAGCTTGGCAAAGGGTTTGATCTGCTTCAGTGGTTTGGCGAATATGAAGCTTTGGCCTTGGGGCTTGTTGCCCTGACTCGGCTGCTTTTATTAAAGGGTGATAGCACAAGTGCCTTGCAAATTGGTGAGCGGTTTGGGCGTCACTGGTCCACGTGTGCCGCTTTGCTGGAGACGTTGCGGATTCAGGCCGAGTTATCTCGTTTTGAAGGTGATTCCGCGGCCCTAGAGACTATTCTATCTTGGAGACAAGAGAATCAACCCAAGTTTGAGGCTGAATCCGATTTCCCAGGAATCAGCCCCTGGAACGAGACCCAGCATCTCGCCCATTTGACCTGGATCCAATCCCAAATTGCCCTCGCCCGTCTGGAATCTGAATCGCCCCAACAACCCGTTCTGCAATCCTGTCTCGACTATTTGGATCGACGGCTGCAAGTCGCTCAGCAACGCGGGTTGGTATTCCGCATCATTGAATGTTCCGTCCTCAAAACCCTGGTGCTGGATGTACTGGGGAACACTGAAAAAGCTGTGGTCACACTCTCGCAGGCGTTATCTTTGGCTGAACCGAAAGGTTTCCGCCGCGTGTTCTTGGATAAAGGCCAACCAATGATTCGGCTATTATTGCGAGTGTCTGAGCACACCAAGTCGACCGATTTTGCCCATCAACTTTTGACTGCCCTTGAAAGGCCCAAGGATGTCAAAACACAGCCTTTTCCGCAAAACCTGATCGAACCCCTCAGCAAACGCGAGTTGCAAGTGCTGCAATTGATTGCCCAAGGACTTTCGAATCGTGAAATCAGCGAGCGACTTTTCCTCGCCCTGACCACGGTCAAGGGACACAACCGCAGAATCTATGGGAAACTTGGCGTAAAGAATCGCGCTCAAGCGATCAACAAAGCCATATCCCTCCACATCCTCCCTCCTCAGTAAAGCGCCAGAGCTTTACAAGGGAAAAGCCTTGCGGGCTTTTCCCCATAGCCTCAAAAACAATACCCCCAAACAGTACTTTGGAATCTATACACCAATACCGTATTGTTGGTATACTACTTGTGCATTGAGCGAGCGGCACAAATAGTCACCATTAACCGCAGAATATCTGATCCGGGAGTCAACCAATGATCTATCAAATCAGAATCAAAGGCCATCTAAGCCAACAATGGGCAGAATGGTTCGAGGGACTGACCATCACACTGGAAGACAACGGCGAGACCTTTTTAACCGGCCCGGTGGTCGATCAAGCCGCATTATACGGATTGCTGAAAAAAGTGCAGGATCTGGGAATGCCCTTGCTCTCGGTCAGTCATGTCGAACCCGGCAGCGATATTTAGGTGTTGTTCAGAAACATCAAGTTCAGAAACATCAAGTTCAGAAACAACAAAGGAGGTTGGTCTAAAAAACATTTCTAACCTATTTCATCCCCCAGGAACAGGATGAGGCCACAGGTCTCTAAAAGTCCAATTTAATGAAACTTGAAAATATCATTCAAAAAAAGGAGATAAAAAATGAATTCAGCAAATACCGCAACAGGCTTGCAAGATGTAAAGATAAATATAAAACTTGCAGCATTATGGGTTGCTGTGATGCTTTTATACGTCTATAACGACATGTACTTTCTTTATGAACCAAAGGTTATAGAGAATATAATCGCGGGAATGGTATGGAAACTTGAAATTACTCAAGCATGGGCGTTGTCATCGATGATACTGATGGCGATTCCGATTCTTATGATTGTCCTGTCCGTGACATTAAAGGCTAAAGTGAATCGCTGGGCAAACATCATCGTGGGTGTATTGTATATTGTTGTTGAGATAGGAAACCTGGCAGGAGAGACTTGGGCTTTTTATATTTTGGCTGGTATTATCGAAGCTGTGCTCACTGTCCTGATTGTTTGGTATGCCTGGAAGTGGCCTCAACAAGAAGCATAAGTCGATTCCATCTTTATAAACCACTTTGAGGAAAAGTAGTCATAACTGTGGATTATACCGTTCAAACTGGCTCGGAGATTATCTCCGGGCCAGTTTCTTTTGATTGACTCGATCAAGCTCAAGCTGCTTGGGATTAGGGGAGATAGCTGCGCAATTCGTATTCGAATCAGTCGCGTTCAGTGGAAAAAAGAAGGGATTGAAGGTAATCGCCCGGTTACTTGAGAACACTCTTGGTCCGATTGCTCGAACCAGGAGTGTTTTTCCGGTGAGCAAAACAGTTTGCTTGGAAACTTGGAGGATATGTGATAATATTGCGCTATTATGCTCGTATATATCCATGTAGAAAATAGATCAAAAGGAGTGGGTAAATGAGATTGGAAGAGCAAGTACTCGATTTTTTGGACGCGAATGAGACCAAGTTCGTGGATCTGGCCAAGGCGATTTGGGAACGCCCAGAACTGGGTGTGCTAGAAATATTTGCATCTCGGCTGATCGCAGATCAGCTTGAAGAAGCCGGTTTCTCTGTAGAGATGGGCACCGGCCAAATGCCCACGGCTTTTGTGGCGTCTTGGGGAGAAGGAGAGCCCATCATCGGCATCTTGGGCGAGTACGACGCGCTGCCGAGCATTTCTCAAAAGGTGTCGCCGGTGCATGATCCCATCGAAGAAGGGGGCGCGGGGCACGGCTGTGGGCATAATCTGCTGGGCGTCGGGGCACTGGGGGCGGTGTTGGCCGCTAAAGAGGTGATGGAAAAAGAAAACATCCCAGGGACGCTGCGCTACTATGGCTGCCCCGCCGAAGAGACGTTGGTTGGCAAGGTCTATATGGCCCGAGATGGCGTTTTCGATGATCTGGACGCTGCGCTCACCTGGCATCCGGGGTACACAAATTCCCTGTGGGCTTCTATCGCGACCGCGATGAATTCATTCAAGGTCAATTTCCACGGAGTCGCCGCGCACGCGGGCGGATCTCCAGAATTGGGCCGCAGCGCGCTGGACGGCGTACAACTGATGGACGTCGGCGTGAACTATATGCGCGAACACGTGCCCCAGGACGCGCGCATTCACTGCGTGATCACCGAAGGGGGACAGGCACCCAACGTCGTCCCGCCTTATGCACAGGTGTGGTACTATGTTCGCGCGCCAAACCGGGAGCAGGTCGACAGCATCTATGCGTGGATGCTCGACATTGCCCAGGGCGCTGCCTTGATGACGGGCACAACGTACGACGTCGAGTTCTTGACCGGGTGTTACAACACACTTTCGAACGACGTGATCGGCGATATGTTGATGGAAAGGTTGAAAGAAGTCGGCGCTCCCCAATTCACCGACGAGGAGAGAGCCTTTGCCCGCAAGTTACAGGAGAGCTTTCCGCCTGGTTCGATAGAAAGCAGCCTGGAACATTACAAGATGACGCGAGAAGAGATCGGGGACCCGTTGTGTGACAAAATCATCGAGCCCTACGACAAGGGAAAGGTAGAGGGCGGCTCTACCGACGTCGGTGACGTGAGTTACATCACGCCCACGGCGCAGATCACCACATGTTGCGGGGTCCTGGGCGCGCCCGGACATAGCTGGCAAGCCGTGGCTGTCTCCGGTTCGAGCATCGGTATGAAGGGTATGATGGTTGCTGCCAAGGCGTTGGCGCTGGCGACCCTGGACCTGCAGACCAAACCCGACCTCTTGGCCGCTGCCCGTAAGGAATTTGAGAAAAGCACCGCCGACGATAAATACAAGTCACCACTTCCGGAAGGATCTGTACCACAACCAGCAAACTAAAGTATTGCAAGGAGCAAGCTCACCTTGTGCGAGCAACCCTGTAGCCGCGGATTCCATTCCGCGTTTCAGGTGGCACGATATGGAAATCGCGGCTACAGGAAAGGAATGATACAGGTGATAAAGAAATGTTTGTGGTTGCTGTGGATTGGCCTGATCTTGATGAGCTGTAACCGTGAACCAAGCGAAACGATTCTCCCCACGAGCACTGTGCCTGTAACCAAATCACCCGTGGCTGTGACACGGTTACCAAATTATCTAGGGGGGATTGTGCCTGGACCTGGGGAAACCTATACAATGGCCGAATACGAAAATCTTGCGCCTAATATGGGATGGAATGCCATAGTTCCGGGCATTTGTCTTTCTATTTACCCTTTCAAATTGTTAGAATCTGGTGACTCTCCCACTGTGAAGGAATGGCTTGCTCAAATGTATCTTGTCGTAGATAGCGAGACGATCACTCAACATCATAGCTTGCTAAAGACCAAGTCTATGGGGAGAGATCTAGTCGATCCTGAAACAGGCGAAGTCATTTGGAAAGAGCCAGACGGCTCTCCTCTAAGAGTTTGGAGTTTGGACAAAGTTAAAGGGTAACTGTACCTTTACAAAATCGCAAAAAGGCAACAAAATTGCGAAATGATAACAGAAAAAGTAGCTCGAGAACATGCGCGTCAGTTTCGCGCCGATGTATACGGAACTTTCCAAAAGCGTGCGGATGCCGTATTCGAACTGATCGA
>JAAEPW010000597.1 GCA_024232355.1 Chloroflexota bacterium
TGTTGGGCCAATCGCTGGGGATGACGACCCATTGGCCGTCACATCCATCGGGTTCGAGGTACGGGCCGGACCGCATTCGGTCATAACGCGCTTGCGCCCGAATGATCTCGGCCTCGGCTCTCTCGATTGCGGCAGATTCCAAGAGTGCGAGTGTTCTATCGTCCATCTTGAAATCCTAATCCGCGCTCTCGCAGACTGATGAACCGGCTTTTTCCGACGATCAAGTGATCAAGCAGTTCAATGTCCAGCAATTCGCCCGCTTGCGCCAACTGACGGGTCACCTCGACGTCTTGCGGCGATGGAGACGGATCTCCAGAGGGATGGTTATGTGCGACAATGACCGCTGCCGCATTGCACCTGGTGGCTCCGCGAAACACCTCGCTCACGCGGATATGAGTGACGTTGAGGCTGCCCACGTACAATGTTTTTCGTTCGATCATCCGATTACGGGTGTCGAGGGCTATGACGACAAAGTGTTCCTGCTCCAGATGAGACATCTCGGACATCAAGAGTTGCGCCATATCGCCGGGAGACCGGATGGTGAAACTATCGGATTTCTCCTCCATGAGCAATCGCCGACCCAATTCCAGCGCGGCTTTGACACGAGATGCGGTTGCTGTCCCCAGGCCAGGGACGACCGTCATCTGCCGGACCGAGGTTCGCGCCAGGCCGGTCAGGTCGCCAAACTCGGCCAGCAGGCCGTGGGCGATCTCGATCTGCCTGGATCCGCCAACGATGGCAGCCAGAATCTCGGTCAGACTACAGGCATCCGCGCCGTTTTCGGCGACACGATGAGCCGGACGTTCTCGCAGGGGGAGATGATGAAGCGTGGGAATGGGATACGTTTGTTGTGTCACGAAACACCTCCTTGTGTGATTGCCTCGATGATCTGCTTGGCAGCTTGGGAGATACGATTCATCCGTTGTTGGAGAAGCGCGCTATCCCCGCTCCACATCGCGATATAGTTGGGGGACGTGATCTCGTGACCAAAGTGAGCGCAGACCACGTAAGCGGTTGCCTCGGCCTCTGTTTCTTTGACCGCTTTGGACAATGTTTTCCGATCTTGTTTGGTGTGGAGCAGTTCGTGGGCGATCTCGTGGGCCAGGATGCTGACTCGGCCCAGGGGAGACAGTCCCTCGCGGAGTACCACTTTGCCGATGTGACTCTCACCCTGCCGCGTGCCGGGCAGGTCGCTCTCCACGACCTCAATGCCCTGACATTGGGCGTAGCTTTGCAGCCGGACGGCCAGTCCTGCACCATCCGCGCCCTCGTTGATCCATTGGGGTGCCTGGGGCAGAGATGCGTCCAGTTTGGTTCCACACTCGGGGCAGTGGGTAGCGTCGTGGGATGCCAGCGTCTTGCGGCCTTGTTCCTTGCACTGCGGGCAGGGGATGCCGACCTGGGAGACGTCAAAGACGTGGACTGTTCGGAACCAAAGGTTGCTCTTGGTCTGTTCCCCGTCCGATTCGGACTCTACTTCCACTACCAGTTCACCTGATGCGGCAGCGGTGGATTCCTTCGATTTGGCATACGTCTGGGGAGCCAGGATGGGAATACCCTTCTCTCTCTTCCGGACCTGGAAACCCATACCCTGCCACTTGCGGTATCCGGCCACCAGTGTGGCGTCGGGGTTACTCATCAGGATGAGCAACGTGTTGTTGAACGAGTACCGGTGGAAACGGCCCAGGAATTGCAGGTACGTCTGCATCTCCTCACTGATTCGAGCCTCGTCAGTTAGTAGGGACAGTGCTTTCAACCGGGCCTCGATTGCTGCTTTGAGTTCTGTGGACTTTTTCTTTGCCATTCTTTGTGCCTCCTTTTACTTTTCTTCTGTGCAGGTCAGACCTGCGAATCCGATTGAAACCTTCAACGAATGATTCTTGCCAACGCACATCAAGCCCTCGATGAATGAGGGCAATGATTACTCAAGTTAATCGGTCTCTTGCGGGAAGAAAGAAAACAGCAGGAGGATGTAGCCTAGATACCCATCTCCCGTATGAACGGACTGGGCTTTCGGGTATCTGTGTTGCCGGACGCAGTGCGACAAAAGGTGTTGAACAGGTACAATCGTTTCCGGGCGCGGGTGACTCCTACGTAGAATAGCCGTCGCTCATCGTCAACGTCATCAGAGCGCCAGTGTGGGCAAATATCATCCTCCGCCGCGACAATGTTGACGACGTCCCATTCCAATCCCTTGGCCGCGTGAAGCGTGCAAAGCGTGACGCAGTCCTCGCCAAGTTCGCCGTTTTGCAGTGCCGACATTGATATTTCGTCGAGCAAGTCCTGCAAACTCGTCGTGGCATCTACCATCGTCAGCAGTTCACGGACGTTTTCTACCCGTTTCGATAGGTTCCCCTGGGCAGACCAATACGACTTGACGACGGGGATGACCGACTTGATCAGATTGCCCACCTCGTCTCGCAACGTGTACAATTTGGCGATTTGCCGACTCAGTTTCCAGACTCCCTCTGCCGCCGAGGAACTAACGTTGAGGGTAAAGGTGTCCCGCAGCATCTCGCGCCATCGGGGAGGGGTGATGACGTCGCCACTCGACATCAGTGCCGTACCGCTGTCGTGAACGCGCAATAACCACGCCAGCAGATTCTCGTCTCCCACCGCATCGTAGATCGCCTCCAACGTTCGACTGCCGATCCCTCGCCGAGGACGAGACACCAACCGGCCAAAGGCGTTTCTATCGCCATTGCAGATGAATTGGAGATACGAAACGACGTCGCGTATCTCCATACGACCGTAGAACCACGTCCTTTGAGCTAGTTTGTACGGGATTCGATTCCGCAGCAACGCGGATTCGACAGCCTTCGCCAAAGCGTGATACCGGTACAATACGGCGATTTCGCCCAGGGAAACCCCGGAAGCGTTTGATTCGTGGATCGCTTGTACCACAGCCTCGGCCTCGTCGTTTTCATCATCGAGAGTCTCTACGCAGATCACGGCGGCTTTGGACGATTCATCCGCCCACAGTTGCTTGGGGACACGTTCGCCGTTGTGCGAGATCAACCGGTTGGCGGCATGAACGATGCCGGGCAAGGAGCGAAAGTTTTGCTCCAACAGATACACGCGGTGGTCGGGGAATGCTGATTGCGTGTACCCGATGTAGCGGTAATCGGCTTGTCGAAACCGATAGATACATTGATCCTCGTCGCCGACGATAAAGAGGTGAGCGAGAGGGTGACCAGCCAACAACCGGGTCAGTTTGAACTGGGTGTCGTTGGTGTCCTGGAACTCGTCCACCAGGACGTAAGGGTACCGTTTTTGATACCATCTCAGGACATCATCGCTCCATTGGAACAATAGCAGCGGGTAGAGCAACAGATCGTCGAAATCGAGGGCGTTCCTGGCATACATCACGGCCTGATACTGTTCGTACACACCTCTTAACACGGCGCTGCCACGCAGTTTCGGGTCATCCGGCAGCCGCTGGCGTTCCTTGCAGCGCCGTATGTACTCGGATGCGGATTTGAGCAGCTTTTCGCGCCGTATCTGACGCAGCACTTGGTCGATCACACGGTTGTGCTCTGCATTGTCATAGATAGAAAACTCGCCGCTCAGTTTGATCAGTTGGGTGTTCGAGTGCTCGGCCAACAGGGGTACAAAGGTTTTCATCTGGGCGCGTATGATGCTTCGGCCTAGCGAGTGAAACGTCCGCGCCGTGACTTTTCTGGCTTGGTGGTAGGGCAGAGTATCATTCAGTCGGGCTGCCATTTCCAGGGCCGCCTTCCTGGTGAACGTGATCGCCAGTATCTGTTCTGGCGGAACTCCCCGGTGTACGAGTGTTTTGATGCGTTCGGTCAACACCCGCGTCTTGCCGCTGCCGGGACCGGCCAGGACGATGGCGTACCGCGCGTCCGTCTCGACGGCGGCACATTGTTGTGAGTTAAGATGGTGATTGATTGTCATTGGTCCTCCAGGGTGACTAGGGTTTTTGCCACGAATTTCACGAATCCACACAAATGCAAGCCAGCGGCGAAATAGTGAAACGGCGAGATTCGTGAAATTCGTGGCAAAGTGAAGGGAGGAAGTGCCCTCCTCCCTTCACAGGTTGTAAAAAATCATCTGATGTCCGGTTCATGCACGGTTTATGCACGGTTCGTGCCTGGTTCATGTCCGAGTTTGGTTTATGCAGAGAGTGACTCGTTTCGCGATGCGTTGTTGCTGGCACACGCCAGAGCATATCCCGGCCTATCGTCTGAACCTTGCCCATCTGCCCATCCGGGAGACGGTAGTGCAGCCACCGGCCCTTGATCCGCTCGGCGGTGACCGTTACCCAGCCTCTGAAACGGCCCAAGTCCACCTCGATGGTGTCGGGGATGTCGTTGGGGAGCTTGCGCTGTTTTCGCTTACGCTCTCTCTTGGCACTTTTGATCTGACGATCCCGGTAGGCGTTCAGGTCTGCGCGGCAGTTGGAGCAAAGGTACACCGAGGTGCCACACAACCGGAGCCAGCCTCCTATCTCTTGCGCCTTGTCGTCGGGGCCAGGCTCGCGCCCACAACGTACACACACGCGGAGAGGTTTCCATCCGCTTTCCCAGGAACGATTGGCAAAGTGCTCGTCGGATTCCCGCAGGCAATTCCATCCCTGGGGAGCGGGGAAATCAACCTTTTGCTGGTCATAGAGGTCGCCAATCATCGCCAGGTCCACCAACCCGCGCATCTTGCCCTCCAGCTGGATACGGCAAAAGCGACGAAAGTCGCTGCCTTCCCGTTCCCGCGCACCACCGACGACCAGTTCCCCGGCCCATCGTTGGTATTTGAGCATCGTCTCGGCAGACGGATACGCGGACACACTGTCGTCTCGCACCGATAGCCAATCACGGTAGAATGTGCCCAGGTCGTGGAGAGTCTCGGACAGATCGGGCAAGTCGGCCTCGCGCCAACACGGCCAACAGGCCGCACTGCGACGAGTGCCGTCATCCTCTGTGTGGACATACTCAAAAGCTGGCTCTGATACACGTTGCAGGTCGTTGGTGTGGATGTGTTGACCACAGCCCACACACCATTGGTGAGCGGCAAAATGCGCCGCGAGTTGCCGCCGCCAGCCGTGGCTGGTTTGACTGTGGATACCCTGGTGTCTTTCGTAGAA
>JAAEPW010000598.1 GCA_024232355.1 Chloroflexota bacterium
ATGCTCTGCTCGGGTCTGTATTTGACCAAAACTAGGGCACGAAGCTCTACTTAGACTCACAAATAGGCCACAAATGGAACGTAAAATTTCACTCCGACAGACTGCTAGAGGGTACGGATAAACAGCATCCGTCGCAACCCTCGACTTTGGCCTCACAAATGGCGTAACCCAGCCCAAAACAGCGGTTACAAATCGCCTCCGAGCCAAAAATGTGCGACTTTGCTTGAAATGTTAGTGCCATTAAGGACATCGCCCCCGCTGTCGAACGCGCCGAAGTCCAAACCCTCGTCTTTGGCCATTCTCACGTGCCCGATCGCGCCAAGCTTGGACGCTTGACCTGCATCAACACCGGCACCTGGACCAACGTCATAGCCCCCCTCTCCACCGTCACCCCGCCCACCCGCACCTATGCCCACGACGCCTACCCTGAAGCCTGTCCTGAAGCCTGCCCAGAGCTTGCCGAAGGGCTTGTCAAAGGGCACGGTCGAAGGGGCCACGCTCGTCTGCTCCAATGGACCGACAACGGCCCGGTGGAACCTATCCTGATTCGGCGGGACTGACACCCTCTACATCTTGTGTGGCATAATGTCCCTATGCACGACATAACAGTCCACGCGCGTGAGCAACCGGGGCATCGGGAGGATTCGCAGCTCGCTGGACGGCGGGTTGTCAAGCGACAATTAGAAAGGGACATCAGCGACAACTAGAAATGCCCATGCCGAGAAGTCATCTCTCGGCGTGCAGGGCGGCGCCAGGGCCATCCAAGCGTATCAATGGCCTGTGATGTAATCAAATGTTCGTCTGAATATCTTGGAAAGACATGTCGGGGCATTATCACTTGGGGTGCAAGCGACGTGAACTCTGAAAGATACATTGGGCTGGATGCGACGCCCCGTTGATTACCCCACCCCGCGCCTTGCACCCTAATTCGGCATTGGCAGGATTAGATTATCCAAGCGTATCAATGGCCTGTGATGTAATCAACAGCCCGTCTGAATATCTTGGGACGACATGTCGGGGCATCGTTACTTTGAGAGCAAACAATGCTCTGGTTCCGTCATTTTTTGTGGTCTGCTGAAACATAACTTCTGTGACATACTGAACACATCCAAAACTAATCAATGCCCGTCAGGACGTTAATACGGATGAGCAATTTCCCGTTCCGGAAATATTTCCGGAACAGGCGTCTGCCCTCACATACTTTGGTGAGTCGAAGGTCAAGCAATCCCTTACGCATATCGTGGATGGGCGAGGGTGGCGGCGGTAGTTAGGGAGCAATCGCCGTTTACTCTGAGATGATCGTTGACCTGGACACGTCAATGGCCTGTGATGTAATCAACAGCCCTTCTACGTATCTTGGGACGACATGTCGGGGCATTGTCACTTAGGGTGCAAGCGAGGACCAGCCTGAAAGAATCAATGAACTGACCACGGTATCTCATTGACTCGTCCACTCCGTGCCTTGCACCCTAACTCAGCATCAATGGGATCACCCAAGTGGATCAATGGCTTGTGGTGTAATCAATAGTCCACCTGCGTATCTTGGAAAGACATGTCGGGGCATTGTCTCTTAGGGTGCAATTGGCGTTCTCCCTGAAAGACTGATTGGATTACCCCAGCTACCCTTCGGACCACCCCACCCTACGCCTTGCACCCTAATTCGGCATCGGTAGGATTAGATTATCCAAGCGTATCAATGGCCTGTGATGTAATCAACAGCCCCCTCTGTGCCAATATAGGTAAGACAATCTTTCACAGGAAATTAGTGTATAATGGAGGGCGAAGAAAGGACTGACCA
>JAAEPW010000599.1 GCA_024232355.1 Chloroflexota bacterium
CAGGGGGAGACGGCGAGGGAGCGGATTGGGACCGCGGCAGCGGCGGAGGCTATGAGTAGATCAAGTTGATAGCTCCTGTGGCAATCTGTGGCCCGAGGTTCATTGCCAAGTTCTCTCACGGGGAGAAAGCGATGAGAGCCGAGGGATTGAACCTCGGTTTCAGCAGTGGCGAGCAATGGGGCGGGGGCGAGGATCACTATCCACAAACCGCCAATCACCGCGACAAGGCCAACCCATCAACAGCGATCACCTCCCTGCTTGTGGTCACAGACAACGTCACCCACCGCCCCCGGCCCAAGGGAACAAGCCAATGCACTACCTGGACAGAACAGGGGGAGACGGCGAGGGAGCGGATTGGGATCGCGTCGGCGGCGGAGGTGATGGGCAGGTCAGACCGATAGATCTCGTGGCAATTTGTGGACACAACTCCTCTCCCATCCCAACCCGGCCGAGTGCCAACTCGGAAACAAAGCACACTAATGCCAGAGACACCACCAGCTCCAACGCCAAGTTCCCACGCCTATGCTGACCGACAATCATATCCGTTCTAAACCATCAAAAATGGATCGATAATCAAACCGTGGTTCTCGCCCAAGTGCTGTTTGACAGTCTAGAAGAGAGAATGTACAATTCAGCGAAACAAGTTCATCGTTTACCTCTCCACTCTACTCCAAAATGGAAATTGTGTTCAGGTATAGAACGAATATGCTTTTCAGCCGAGATACGTGAAATGAAAAACAATCTCCATTGGTTTGCCCTTATTTTACTGACCGTAACAGTGGCTGCTTGTAGTGGTAGCTTGCTCGTACCACCAGAACCAACAACTGCTATCCCCTTTGCTGGCGATGTGGAACCTACAACCAAAGGGATGCTGGCTGACAGCAACTTATCTGCTCCTCTATCCAAAGAACAACTATCTGGATTCGCTACCTTTATCGAGGAAAGCAGACGAGAACACGATATTCCTGGCGTAGCCGTGGCCATCGTCCAGGGTAGCGAGGTTGTCTTGGTCCAAGGATTTGGGGTGCGTACTGTACGTGGCGACGACCCAATCACGCCGGAAACATTGTTCCACATCGGTTCAACCCACAAATCGGTCACCTCCATGCTGATCGCCATTCTGGTGGACGACGAATTACTTGATTGGGATACGCCCGTGGTCAACATTTACCCTGACTTTGAGTTATCTGATCCCAATGCTACAGAACTGGTCACAATCCGCCATCTCTTGAGCATGAGCAGTGGTATACCTGACGATGCCGAAGATGATTTTGACACTGAAACTTCCACGGCGGAAGACATCTTTGATCTACTAGCAGAAACACCCTTACTAGGTATGCCAGGAGAAGAATTTAGCTACAGCAATGTATCGTACTCTGCCGGTGGATACATTGCTGTGTTGGCGAACGGTGGTGAGATTGGTCACCTGTATGATGACTACGCCCAACTGCTTCAAGAACGAATATTCGATCCCATCGGCATGGACACAGCTACGCTCTCGGTCGAGGAAGCACGAGCCAACCCCGATTATTCTGCATCCCACGAGTTTGGCAAGGATGGTCAAGTCGTCGTTGCTGAATCCTACGATTTTACCGGTGATCCCCTGTCCCCTTCTGGATCAATCAAGGCCAGTGTGCTAGTGGCTTGTCAAGGATAATTTGATGGGAACAGATATTTCAGGTATCATTCTCTAAATTCAGCTGACAGAGGAGAAAGATGCCCAGAAAAAAGATATACGAAGTCAATTTATCCAAAGAAGAACGAGAGCATCTCGTAAACTTGGTTTCATCAGGAACAGAAAAAGCACGTAAATTAACACGAGCCCGTATTTTGCTTAAAGCTGATGAAGATTGGATAGATAAGGACATTAGCGAAGCATTGAATGTAGGTAGGGCTACGGTAGAACGAATTAGAAAAAAATACTTTGAAGAAGATTTGGCGAAAGCAATAAACCGTAAACCAAGTAGCCGCCAATATGAGCATAAAATCGATGGCAAGATAGAAGCACATCTAATCGCATTATCATGTGGAGAAGCGCCCAAAGGATATGCTGATTGGAGCCTACGTTTGTTAGCCGATAGATTGGTCAAACTGGAGCAAGTTGACATAGAATCGATTTCGCATGAAACAGTGCGACAAGTGCTAAAAAAAACGCATAAAACCATGGCTAAGTGAACAATGGGTCATCCCACCTGAAGCAAATGCTCATTTCGTGTGTGCGATGGAAGACATACTGGATTTGTACCACGAACCATATGACCCAATGCGCCCAGTGGTTTGTTTTGACGAAGCTACCAAGCAACTAATTGCTGAAAAACGAGCCGCTTTGCCGATGAAACCGGGGCAACCACAACGCTACGACTATGAATACGAGAGACTTGGAACAGCTAATATTTTTATGTTTAGTGAGCCTTTAGCCGGTTGGCGACACGTTGAAGTAACTGATCAACGCACGATGATTGATTATGCTCACTGCATGAAATACCTAGTTGATGAACGATATCCAGAAGTAGAAATCGTGCGCGTTGTCCAAGATAACCTTAATACTCACACACCAGCGTCTCTTTACAAGGCTTTTCCTCCAGAAGAAGCTCATCGAATTTTGCAACGACTAGAATTTCACTATACGCCGAAACATGGTAGTTGGCTGAATATCGCTGAAATAGAATTAAGCGTCTTGGGTAGTCAATGTCTGAATCGTCGTATAGATAACAAGGAATTTCTAATCGAGGAAACCACTGCTTGGAACAACGACCGTAATGAAAATGCGAAAGTCGTTGACTGGCAATTTACAACAGAAGATGCACGTATAAAATTGAAAAGACTTTATCCATCATTTCATTCTTGACAGACCACTAGATATGGCCCGTTATATGAGCACTCAGGTGAACGGGGGAATCGCGCCAGATGGCACGCGGATTGTATCAGAGCGAAACCTGACCGAAACCTGGCGCCCGCACATCCAGGAAGACGAGGGCAGAGATCAATATGCGATGGGCTGGGGTGTTTACACGCAGGATGGCCTCCAGGTAATTTCACACGAGGGAAGCTATGATGGCTTTACCTCGATTCTGGTTTTTGTGCCTGATGCTCACACAGGTTTGGTGGTTTTGAATAATATGGACGATCCCGGTAACTTTTTGGACGTCACAAGTACCGAGTTTGTCCGCTTGTTGTCTAGTCAACAATGACTCATTAGGAGAATAAATGTGCTAACAACACATAACCGTTGCAAAGTATATATTGGGTTAATCTCATTAACACTATGTTTTTTGGGCATGCTGATACTGTTTGCTGCACAACCAGAAATATCGGCAGCAGAGGGTCGCCTGGAATCTACGGATTTGGTAGTTATCCAAGGTCCAAGCACAGGACAGATGAACGAGGCGCTCACATTTACCGCTACGTTGACGCCTGGCACTATTTCGTTTCCCGTTCTGTATACGTGGAACGCTACAAATCAAGAGGCCATTACAGACACAACCCACAGCCTGACTAATACAACAACACTTACTTGGTCAACCACCGGGACACAGGTAGTTAGTGTAACTATTAGTCAACCTGCGACGCCAACAGTACACATCGCCCAAGATTTCTACACCTTGACCATCCAAGGCCCAACTTTTATCTGGCTGCCGTTGATATTGAAAGTCTCTCCTCCCGGTATCTATGGACAAGTGACATATCAAGGCCAACCGGCTATCGATATTGTCTTGACGCTGTGGCACTTTGATAGCGAAGGCTATGGGTATGTCCCGTTTCGTCACACGCGCACACAACAGGACGGAGGGTATCGTTTCGCTACTTTGCCTGACCTTGACCCACAACAATCATCAGCAATGTATTACGTAACTTTTAACAACGGCGAGTATGGAAATGTAGATGATTCAAACCACCTTTCTTATTGGAGCAGTTTTGCTATCACGCATTACGTCGAGGGGAGCAATGTACGCGGCGGTGATTTTGACATTGCCGATGTACAACTGGTGGAGCACTCACAAATGGTGACACTTCCATTTACCTTTGAGTGGCAACGCCGTATCGCTTCACCTCATGATGATTACACATTTGAAGTATATAAACAACTCGAATACATGCGGTTTCCGTGGCATACAGCCTTTGATCTAGGGTATGTCGGCAGCCACACACTAGAAACGTTGCCGTATGATTTCGAACTAGATACTGAATATCAGTGGGACTTGCATATCAAAAATCCAGATGGCGGATTCGGTGTTTCACGCGCTCGCCAAGTTGTGGTGTTTGTCGACTAGCCAAAGCGATAAGCAGACTTTGGAGCTGTCCTGGCCAAAAAGCACATCCGTTCTGCACCTAAGCACAATTCCCCCATTCCGTGGTAGGGCAATGTCCCACCCCGCATTCCACCGCCCCCGCACCCACCACAGCAAACCAAAGTCCCCCCCAGGTCCGTATCCCCGAAAAACACAGCAGTCCCGTCCCACAACGCCCGCCCTACAGCAAATTCCCCCCCCCCGCATTCCATCGCCTTGGCCCAAGGTTCATTACCAGGTTCTTGCACGGGAAGACGGGAAAGCAATGGTAGGCCGAGGAATTGCGCCTCTGTTTCAGCGGTGGTGAGCAATGGGGCGGGGGCGAGGATCCACATCCCACAAACCGGCAATCACCACAATAAGGCCAACCCATCAGCATCGATCCTCCTCCCACTTGTGGCCACGGACAACCTCATCCCCCACCGCCAACTCCCCACCCCGCATTCCACCGTCCCCGTCCCAAGGCACAAGCCAATGCACCACCTGGCTAGGACAGGGGAAGACGGCGAGGGAGCGAAGTTGACCACACCGTCGCCGATCAGCAAGCACGACTCGACGTCCGCCCGACCACCCTCAACGTGGTCGCTTTCGCCAATAGGGGAACCTGGATGAACAATGGGGCTGCACTGCATCCCTCCAAGGTGTCGGGACGGCCCAAGAATGCCGCTACTTTCTTCAATTGACGAGCTGTTACCAGTGCATATTATCAGCGTGTGGGTGGCTTGGTCTCTTATGTTGGATAGTGAATCCCCTTCTGTGGGCCAGTTACCGCTGTTCTAATGCACAATTGCCTTCCGCGCCAAGTTGCGCTATACTCAGGCAGAGAGTGCCTCACAGGCAGGACTTGGTAAGGGCCAGGACATCCAACCAGGAAAGATCAAAGACTCACAATGGACGCAAAAGAACTCATCACTCAATACAAAGCAGGGGACCGCGACTTTCAAGGCAACGACCTGAACAAGGCCGACCTGAACAGCGTCAGGCTGAATGGTGCTGACCTAAGCAGAGCCAACTTGAGCGGTGCCGACCTGAGCCGGGCCAAGCTGAACGACACCGACTTGCGTGAAGCCAATCTACGTAACGCCAACCTGTACGAGGTCAATCTGAGACGAGCCAACCTGTGCGGGG
>JAAEPW010000600.1 GCA_024232355.1 Chloroflexota bacterium
ACTTTGTACCCTCAGTGGAACCGATGCTCTTCATCTAGCCCAAAGTATAGTCTAATTTGTGGTTGTTTTCAAGCCCCAAAGCCATAACGGGAATTGCTGCCGCCCCGGTAAGAAACGCCGCACCCACCTGTTTTGCTTCCTCGACGACCACAGCCGTCTGGTGCCCTTTGCCCAGTTCTTTTTCGACGAGGCGCTGCCCCGCATGGAACGGGTGCTCAAGGTGGGTATCCTACGCCGTGGCCTGCCCAAGGCGATCTACGTCGACAATGGCCAGGTCTATTCGTCAACCCTGTACTGACCGTACAGGACAGTGCCCAGTTCGGCACTGCCTGTGCCACCCTCGGCATTCAACGCATCAAAGCCGCGCCCTATTCTCCTCAAGGCAAGGGGAAACAGGAACGGTTCTTTGCTACCCTGCGCGCCCAATTCTTGCCCGAGCTGGAAGTTTCTGACATTGCCACTCTATCCGAACTCAACGAATCGTTGTGGGCTTGGCTGGAACGGATCTATCACCGCCACGTACACAGCGAGACCAAGCAAACGCCCCTCGATCGCTACACGGCTGGCCTCGAACACGTCCGTTCCGCCGATTCGGAAACCATTCGTCTGGCCTTCCTGTGGCGTGAAAAGCGCAAAGTTCGCCGCAATGCAACCATTTCCTTCCAAAGCAACACTTACCAGGTAGATCCTTCCCTGGCCGGTCGCTCCCTTGAACTCCGGTACGATCCTTTTGATCTCAGCCGTATCGAACTCTATCTCGATGATGCGGACGGCTTTATCCAAGACGCAGAGGGACGTGTTCACCAATACCTGGGTACTGCTACCGTCACTATTCAGAAACGTCAACGCCACCTCAAGGTGGAACGGTTAGCGACCCAGCCCCCCGATTCGCCTAAACCCAAGTCATCCCTTGACTTTTTGGCTGCTTTGCGAGAAGAATATCAGGTGCAACAGAAACAAGAACTCGGCCAACTCCACTTTCGGCTCACCGACGACGATGATCCGGGTGATGCCTCACCTAAGAGTGAGGGGACTGATTCCGATCCAACAATTTCAGAGGAGGCATAAATGTTCCAGCAATTCTATGGTTTTACCCGTTTGCCCTTTTCCAAATCGATCCCCACGGATAATCTGTTTAACACTGCCGGTCAGAACGAACTCTCTGCCCGTCTGACCTATCTCGTCCGCGAGCAGGGTCTTGGCCTCATCACCGGCGAGTTCGGATCCGGCAAGTCTACAGCCGTGCGTGCTTTCACCGCCAGCCTAGATTTCAACCGCTACTTTGTCATCTATCTCACCAATCCCACCACCGGCATTTCTGGCTTGTACCGTGAGATGTTATTTGCCCTGGGCCACGAACCTCCTTACACAGCCTCACGGCAGGTCAGCGCCATTCGGGCTGCTTTCGACGATCTGCTCTCCCACAAACGCCGCGCATCCTTGGTCATCGTCGATGAGGCCCACTTGTTGACTCAGGATATGCTCGAACAACTTCGTCTGCTCTTTTCCTACAAGATGGACAGCCAATCTCTCGCCACCCTCGTTCTCGTCGGCCACCCATCCTTGCGCTCCACCCTTCGTCTCACTATCCACGAAGCCTTTTATCAACGACTCGCTGTCCGCTATCATCTCCCTCCTCTCGATCTCCAGGAGACCCTCGGCTACGTCAAACATCACGTCCAGGTCGCTGGTTTCACTTCTACTACTCTCTTCACCGACGACGCCATCACCCGCATCTTTGAGTACACCAAGGGCACTTGTCCTGTACGACAAGTACAGGGTCTCCCCCGACGCATCAATCAGGTCTGCACTACTGCCTTGATGGCCGCTATGATCGACCAAAAATCCATCGTCGAAGAATCCTCCGTCCGCAAGGCCCTGTACTTGTCGTACAGGACAAGTGCCATCGCCGATCTCGAATACGTATGACTGCCTTCTTGCCTTCCCATCGTCTCGCCTTGCGTCTGGCCCGCTTCCACCGCGCCTGTTGGTGGCTGCGTCTCGGCGTCTCTCTCGTGCCTCTCAAACCTCGCTCCAAGCACATCCAAACTGGCTATGGCTCTCACAAAGCCTGCATTTCCGATCCCGCTTTTGCTCGCAAGTGGTTCCTCAACACAGACGCTAACCTTGGTGTTCTCCTCGGCGGAACCACAGGCTTGCTCGTCGCCGATTGGGACGATGCTCAAACCTTTCGCCTCTGGCGATCCTCCATTGGAGCATCTGTTGCTACCCTCACCGAACAAACTGCCCGCGGCTATCACGTCTTCTTCTTTGGTCCCGACTTGCCTTCCGCTGCCAACCAGAATTGCGAGTTCATAGCTTCCGGCGTCTGTATGGTCACCCCTTCCATTCACCCTTCTGGCTTTGTCTATCGCATTACCCACCACGCTCCCATTACGACCATCGCTCCCCGATCTGCCATCCGCCTTTTCCCTTTTCTAAGTGAAGCGCTTCTTCCTAAACCATCCGCCAACTTCAAAACTTCGCCCTCTACTTCCTCTGTGGGTGACCTTATTGCTCGTATCAAAACCGCTCGCTCTACCCTGGACGAAATGTGTGCCACGGGCATCACTTTTCATCCTGTCAGCTCATCCACCCTTGTTGCTCTCTGTCCTTTCCACGATGACCACTCGCCCACTTTGTGGCTTAACCCTCATTCCGGCCTCTGGGGCTGTAATCGTCTCGATTGTTCTGCCTCCGGCACTCACGATGTGATCAACTTTCGGGCTCTCTCTCGACGTATTTCTAATCGTTCTGCTATCAGACAATTGACCGCCGAGTTCCTCTAGCTTTCATCAAAAAAAGACCCCCTAAAGGGGTCTTTTTTTCCTCTTTTCACTTGTCATTTTATTTGGACTTTCCCCTCCATCTAATTCAAAGCGTAACACCATCGTCCCATATCTTTGAGTATTCGACCTAGAGCCCCGGCTTCGGTGGCAAGACAGGCAAAGGCACGCCGGAATGTATGAGGGGATACACCCTCGACCCCAGCCCTCTGTCCTAACTTTCGTACAATGATGCGCAGCCCCCGTGGCGTTAGCTTCTCTCCTGGTGTAGTCCCACCGATAGAGACAAACACCTTGTCAACGCTGGGATTTGCGAGCCGCACCTTTAGCCACGCTTCAAGTCGCCGTGCGGTAGTGTCACTAAAGCAGGCATAATCTTCATCACCCCCCTTGCTGATTACAGTCAGAATTCCCTCCTGCAAATTGAGGTTTTGTATACACAATTCACACAATTCCTCGGCTCGTAGGCCGGAATCGGTGAGTAAACTGACGATAGCAGCGTTACGAAGTCCAAACAGGTTTGTGCCACACGCTTCAAGGAGCATCTGAATCTCCTTAGCAATCAGTGTGCGTTGGATGCGTTTTTTGACCTTGGGCACCTTTAAAAATTGTCCTGGATCCAACCCGATCAATTCCTCCTCCCAGCACCATCCAAAGAAGGATCGGGCAGCACACACAGCTTGCTTTCGAGTCGCAGAACCCCACTTGTCGCGCAGTCCAGCCCCCCACTCCCGCAGCATTTTCTTGTCCACCTGCTCCAACTCGTTGACGCTCTGTTCGGTCAACCAAACGCTCATCTTTTTCAAGTGCCACCCGTATTGACGCAACGTGGCGGTGCTCTTACCCGCCTGATCTATCGCCACCAAATACTCGTCAACAACTTGATCAATTAACACTTTGCACCTCCGTTTATTTTCACTGTTTTTTGCTTAAACACGATGGCGACGTCATAATCTCGATTCGTCGCCACTACTGTCACCATAACCAATTCTAGGAACCGACTATGGCATACACAAAAACGAATACTCGAACAGTCATTTTCAAGATTGCTTCCAATCACCTCCCCTCTGGCATCGCTTGGTCGCCGCGCTGGGACATGTTGGTGTTTCCTACTTGTCAGAGACCGACCAACGTGGGCCTGACCACCGTCATCACCGGTGTAGAATTCGCGGCCCGCGCCCAGGAGGAATACGATCGGCAGCGTCTCGCTTGCCAGGTTGAGGGAAAAGCCTGCAAAACTGTTCGCCTCGTTACTGTGGCCGATCCCGCTGCCCAAGGTATCCACGACCTTGCGTGTACATGATAGGAGATTGATCGTATTTGGATGAAAGTTTTGTTTGTGAGAAACAAAGAGGTGTAAAAAAGGGGGGGGACTAACAAGAATCTGTGCTGCTACTTGGCACTTTTAGACGTAAATCCTTGCACCCATAATCGGGCCTGCCCAGACAAACAGTGAGGCCACCGGATCGACCCCGGTGGCCCCTGGCAGCGGGTAGCAACCCACGAAGGAGCATCCCGCTGCCAGGCATAATTATACCAAAGGAGCCCGCGATGCCAAGACTGGCGACAACTTCCCTCTGGGAGGGGTGTAGTAACTGTATCATTGATGTCACCACCCAGGAGAAACTAATGACCATCATTGAACACTTGCACGATCAAGGACAAAGAATCAACAGCTTGTTCGTTCGGGTTGCTGATCTGGAAGCAAGCAAAATATGTACTGGGTGGGTCTACTGGCGTGAACAAGACGTACCTGGCAAAACACCCAAGATGTGCATCATGCACTCGGTAAATGCGTCGTGTCCGATGCACGGCACACCAAAGCCCGGTGACCGTCTCCGTGTCTATGTTGGCACAGACCTAGAGAAACAACAGCAAGTCCTGGAAGCCATCGAGCACCAAAAACACAAGTCTCACCTCGAAAGTCAGATCCGCCGGACAGAGGTCCGGTTACGACGTGTCAAAAGTTCCATCGACGACGTTTGGCACATCGTCATAGACCAACAACGGGGAGAGTGATAATCATGCAACCTGCCATCTCACGCCAACGCCAAACAGCTTGCTGCGGATATATCAAAGCAGCATCGATGAATTACTGAAACGACGAGAGTTTGGATCAGTCCGCGTGACACACCGCATCACTCTTGGAGAAATGCAATGAGCGAAAGGCTTTTCATCACGGGCGGCTATACCCGTGACCGACATTGGGAAAATATTTACCACGACCTGCATGATCTTTATGGTCCAATGATTGGTATAGAAGGCCCGACCATGTGGTTTGTCTACAAACGACACATCCAGCATAGTCCGGATCACCTTCTAACAGACATGGCGTGGCCATCGCACAAGCAACTAGCAAAATTCTACGGTGTCGGAGAGACCAAGCTCAGAAACGCACGGGAAAGACTTGAAAAAGCGGGACTGATTACTGTGACTCGAGGTCGCGACCTAGCCTCACAATCACAATGGCACTATGACCACCAACTTTTGAACGGTGGGAAAACACAAAATGGGGCCATTACCCTATCGGACTTGGCAGCATTGGGGATACAAAACCCAGCCAGAGCCATGTTCATCAAAATCCACGACCCCCTCACATTCCACCCGTTTTGCAACAAGTTTAACTTTTCTTACTCGCCCATAATCAAATACAACAAGTGGGAAATGGAATTCGATGACTATGGTGGTCGTATCTATGGGCCGAACAGACTTTTGGCAGCCGTCCGCTACATCGAGAATAACCTGAGCGCTGCCCCTTCCGACCGGTATCATTGGCCGCTGATCACCGAGGAACAAATCCGTTCACTGCTCCGCTGCAAAGACGACGACTATGAAACGATCGAGATCTGTCGCCGTATGCTGCAACGCAAAGCCAGAATCGCGGGAGCTGCACCAGGGTCAATTCTGCCTGACCACGTACTCGCCAAACTGCGGCAACTTGGTTGGCAAGGCGACACTGCCGAGGTTGAGCAGCACTTTGCAACCAATCCACAAAGAGTCATCGACCTGCTACTACAGGCCCTCACCGCCGCAACAGTACAACGAAACGGTCAACAGACGGTCAAAAATCCAGCCGCATTATTCCGAACTCTACTCCGTGACCTAGGAGAACCATCCGAATTTAACTTGCACTAGTTAGGGGCTTGGTGCGTAGGAGATGCAAGCCCGGTCTGTGACGCAGAAAGAGACTATACGAAAAATCAATAAAAGGAGAATGAAAGCGGGCAACAAAAATCTGTCACAAGACATATATCTGTAGTTCTTATGCAGTTACAAATGCAAGCCCTTGCATCTATGGCGCACCAAGCCCCTAACTGAGCTTGCATCTGTGACGCACCAAGCCCCTAACTGATTTGAGGCCACCGGCTTCTACCCGGTGGCCCCTGACGGGAGTGGAGCCCAACCAGAGCATCTCCCGCCAGCCATATTATACATGGCAACCAAAGGTTGCACAAAAGGAGCCTAATGCCAACCAGTTACAATGTACCACTCTTGACCACCGTCGAGAAAATAGAACGCATCATCACAACCCTGACCGATCTTGATCGGAAACTCGCCTACCTTCGCGCCGACGTTGCTGACCTCGAGACCGCCGGAATCTGCACTGGCAGCGCCGCGTGGAGACACGACAATGGCACAGCGCCAAAAATGTACGCCAACCACGGGATGAGACAATCCTGTCCCGTTCACGGCGAGCCGCCCGCCAACGGTCGCCTGCGCTCCTACGTCGGCCTTGACCCCGCCCGCCAGGCTCAGGCTCGGGCCACTATGGACCGGTGCAGGAAAAAGGCCGAGCTTGAGCAGCAGATCGGCCACGTCGAGATACAAGTCTCGCGCATCGAACGCGCCATCACCAACGCCTACTATGCCGCCAGTAATCAACAACGATGGGAGTGGTGAACTATGGAAAATCTACCCAATCAAACCCTGATTATCTTTTTAGGAATCGGCATCGTGGCCCTGCTCTGGCTCGCCATGCGCTTTGGCCGCACCATCGGCATGGTCGTGCTCGTCCTTGGCCTGCTTGTTGTAGCCATCCTGGGTGCCGCCGCTCTCGCCACTCAAGCAAGCGCAAACCTGCAAACAGCCACAGCAGCAAAAGAAGCAGTGGAAGCCGTCAAGGTGGCATCAGTAGGACAGTCAATCACCTTCGTGCTCGTCGCGCTGGGGGTTGGCTTGGCCGTCGGGGGCATGGGCGTCGTCACGCTGAGCGCGTTGGGGGTTACTGGCTGGTTTGCAGTTCGCTACCAGCTGGCCCAGCGTGACAATTTGCGGATAGGCAGCAACCCCCGTCGGCGATTGCCAGAGAGCGCGCAGGCCGGGCAAATCTTTTACGTCACAGATGACGTCGACGATGGTGTTGACCTCTCTAATTTAGATCTACAAGAATGGGGGTGGTGACGATGAAACGGATAATGATCCTGATCCTGGCCGTGCTTCTGCTCTCCGGCTGTGAAGAATACGCCACCTACACGCCAAGCGCCGCCGACCTGACAGCCCTCGCCGAACAAATGCCAGAAGGCCCCACAAAAGACGCCGTGGTAGGTACGGCAGTGGCGCGTTATGAAGCCGCGGCCCAGGCCGAGAATACCATCACGGCCGCCCAGGCGATGGAGAGCGCGGCCCGCGCTGATCTGGAGCGCGTTCAACTAGAGATGACCGCCGAGGCCCAACAGACGGCCCAGGCC
>JAAEPW010000601.1 GCA_024232355.1 Chloroflexota bacterium
AGGAACGGAGCCACGTCTACCTCATCGACAACATGCTGTCCTTCATGGCCGACCCGCAGACGTTTGCCGATTCACAGAATTTTGCGAATTTCAAGAGTTGGGAAGGCCGCTAGAGCACCTGACTTGCTTTCACGAATCAAATGCAAGCCGGCGATTGTCAGTTGACAATCGCCGGCTTTTCTTGTGGCGGTATCTAGTGTGCTCTAGCAGTCCCGCCACCACGTTTTGTACGCCGGTCCCATGGGGCCCCGGTCGGGTACGACTACGGGCAGGCCCGAGCCCAGATGTCCCCAAAAACCGCTGAACCGCAGCCAGTCCTGTCCGGCCGGGGGGGCCGATTTGTTGCCAAGCAGCGTGAAACGAGGACCTTTCCAGCAGTCCAGGGTCTTGCCCGTTCCAGTGTGATCGGCGGGTAAGAGACCGCGGGCCTGTTTCCCTTTTGCAGGGTAGCTGGCGTGCGAATCCCGGGCGGAGTATACGACCGGGTGTGTACTCTGAACACACTCGAACCCCTTCCGGCTCGCCGTGGCCTTGCTCACCCACTTGCCGCCGCCGTGAGCAGCGAAATAGATGCGGTGGATTTTCGTCCCGGTCTTGTCAACCTCCACCTTCACGTGTTCCCAGTCCCCCTCGTGCGTAACCTCGATAGCCTTGGCAATTGAACCGTTGAAGGGATAGAAAAAGCAATAGACCAGCCACCATCGCCCCGAGGTAGTGGACGGCTGCACGTGGCAGTAGCAGGTGGCCGACGGCAGGTGACCGAAGCGTGTTTTCCAGACATCGGCATCGTCCGGAATGGTCATATAGAATGCCCCGTACTTCCGTTTCTTCCAGCTGTCGTCCCCTTTACGGCTCTTAGTGGCGAGATTGTTGACAGTGACTTTACCCTTACCCAGCATCAGCTGCGGTGTGGGCACCCTCTTGGCGTGAAGAGCTGTGATGTGATAGAGC
>JAAEPW010000602.1 GCA_024232355.1 Chloroflexota bacterium
AAACGGCAGGCCATGGAGCCGGGACCGGGACCGTCAGCTCATGCAGGGGACTGTCATTGGGTTGGGGAGCCTAACCTCGGCAGACCGCCACATGCTCTATCAGTAATGACTCCGCCCATACCTACGGTGCTGGGGTATCGCATGACCACACAGGCGCAGCGCGACTCTTGCCGAGAAATTGAGTGAGGCAAGCGCGAGTTGAAAGAGGATGAAGCTACATTTGCTCCGGTGGAGCCGACAGCTACCGGCATGCCTATTCCGTTTCTGGTCAATCCATAATCTGATACGACTCCGCCAATCCGTGCGCGTCAAGTTGCTAAGCGCGCCATTGATTTCAACCTCAGTAACGATTTCTGGTGTGATGACGCCGCCCTACAGCAGTGTCCCATTCGCCCGATATCACATGTTGGCATTCCTGAAGAATCACCCCGGAAATTAAAAAAATGGTTTGACGCGTGGCGCGCAACGCGCTAAGTCTAAAACACACGTGACGCGTCTCCTAAAAGACGTATAGGGTGCAGGAACTAATAAACGCACCATTACTACTCGACGCACATGCGTAATTATACATAATCATTTCAAATTGTTTGTTAGGGGGCGCTGGATTAATAATATTCCACCAAGTTTTCGCGC
>JAAEPW010000603.1 GCA_024232355.1 Chloroflexota bacterium
CAACCAAACCGGCGGTCCCGCGTTTACAACGCCCACACTACAACACTGGCGAAAGATCCCCTGGCTGGGGCCTACCAGACGTAAAGGCTGTCGTTGTGGAGGCGTTGAGGGGTTGCAAGCATAGCCGGATGGTTGACTGGAAGTTGGCGTGTGTCGCATTGTTGACTTCCGTCTCTGTCGTGACTGCGTCCCAAGCGAGCTGTCGCATCCCCTTGGCGCCCAGTAGATCCAACAGGAAGCGATTCCGGTCGGCGTCCACCAGCGTCTCTTCCAACTCGAAGTCAGCCATCGTGAGCCAGCCATCGAGCGCGATGAACCAGACAGGCAGCGGCAAGGCCGGCGTACCCGCCCGTGGAAGAAAGGCAGTGGTTCCAGGTACCGCTTGGTGCAGGACTGACATCGGGTGTGGGCCCGGCTGCAGTACATTAGGTGCCATTGGATAGAGCAAGCGGACGCAGGGACGCAATAGATAAGAAACAGTAAAAGGGGATGGAAGCAGCTAGCCGTAGAAAAGTGTCGCCACTGGAGTGTTTAGGGCTGCCGTGTGTGGAGCGAAGCGTTTACCAAACAAACAACCATCCGACGACACGGCAG
>JAAEPW010000604.1 GCA_024232355.1 Chloroflexota bacterium
ATGTAGATTACTCTACTAGAGGGCGCACCAGCCAGGCCGTAGCCCGCCGTCATTTGCTTTCCCTCTTGAAAGTGATTCGCGTCGGATGTACCCATCCGCACTTTCTCGTGATGAGCGACCAGGTGGAAGTCTGCCCGCTTTCGCGTGAGGTAATAACCTCTATCCCCTCCATTACAGAGAGACATTCGCTTTCTCCATCCTCCCATACCCGCAAGCCCATCGGCTCACCTTGCGGCTCGCTTTCCCATGCGGACGTATCCGCCGGGAGACCTACGGGCTTACCACGTTCCGTGCAAGTACCACAATGCGTGGGTTAGGCCCTTTGTACCGTAGGTGCACCCTCTCCGCCGGAGGTGCAACATCTGCGATAGGTGAGTTAGGAGCACCCATACTTGACCTCTTACCTTTTGGTCCAAGCCTGTGAACCCTTGTTAGGGGTTCGACTGCCCAAGAGAGCAGTCCAGCACCTTTGGCTTGTTCTCAGTGACGACGTTTATCAGCGATTCACATATGTTGACCATACCACGCTATCCAAGCCCCCGACCGCTCCGGTGCTAGCAGTCGCAACATCCTCTCACGATTCCGTTGCCATCCCTGGCGTTCAGCCGTGCTACACTGAACTAGCGGGTGAGGGATACACTTGTCCCCAGAGCTTCACACCCCTCCGTTTCCAGTGGCGCATGTCTGGGTAGGATACCATTGGCAGAACAATAGGTTACCTCCTGATTACTCAGTTGTAACAAATACTTGCACGACTTCGTGTCGCACCCATAACGGCGGAGCTAACCCGCCTGTGGATCAAGTGGACGAAAAATGGAATGCTCGTGATCCTCATTCTGGTAGAACGTATGTCGCTTCAAAAAACAGCAAGGACGGGTTCAGCGACTGCCTAGTGCGGCTCGCGGCTCAAGGGATTCACGGTGTGAGCGCAACGGGTCTCAGTCGCGTTACCAATTTGTTAACCAAGTACAACTAGCGGGACGACCTAACCTCGCTATTAGCTCCGCCGTTAGTGTGGGGAGCCTCCCACGCTTTTTGTGGGAGTGAGCCGCACTAACGGACGGCGGATGAGCGGCGTCCGCCTAAATCGCGAGCGTAGCGAATGGAGCGGACCTCCGCCGTCCGATAGGACAGACGTCCGCGTCTGTCCTATCGGAAAAGCTCAGGCGCGGCGCGGGTTACCCGTC
>JAAEPW010000605.1 GCA_024232355.1 Chloroflexota bacterium
CACATCCAGCAAGCCCACGGCAAAGCGGGTGAGATACCGCGCTTCCGCTCGCGGCGCACCGTGGCATTGCTTGGCTATCTCGCCACCGAGCGGCGCTCCGTCGCGCGCGACTTTTTGGCGGCGCTGTTCTGGCCCGACGAGGCGACATCCAAGGGGCGCAGCAACCTGCGCCGCGAACTGCACAACCTGGCCCAGATCCTGCCCGACTGCTGGGAGTTGGACCGCCAGGCAGTGGCCTTTGCCCCCTCGGCCGGCGTGTCCATAGACACGTACACATTGCTGCAACTGGAAGCGCAAGAGCGTTGGCAGGAAGCGGCCGATCTGCTGGGCGGCGAGTTCCTGGAGGGCCTGTATCTGGACGATAATCTCGAGTTCGAGAATTGGCTGCTGGGCGAGCGGGAGCGCTGGCGGGGGCGCGCCGAAGCGGTTCTGACACACGTCGGCGATGGATACGTGCGGCGCGGTCAGTATTCCAACGCTCTACGACATACCCGGCGGCTGTTGCAGCTTGCTCCCTGGAACGAAAGAGCCTACCGGCAGGCCATGCGGTTGTTGGCGTGGACAGGCCAGCGGGGAGCCGCGTTGCGCCAGTTTGAGACCTGTAAACAGGCGCTGCGGGAGGAACTGGGCGTCGAGCCAGCCGAGGAGACGAGCACTCTATACCGGCAGATCCAGGCCGGGGAATTAGACCTTCCCCCACAGCTTCCCACCTTTCTCACGGAAGAAGGAGCAAGACACGAGGTTGACCGGCCGCTCTTTGTTGCACGCGAGCGCGAACTGGCGCAGTTGGACACGTCCCTCAATGCAGCAATGGCCGGACAGGGACGGGTGATCTTTGTCACCGGCGGCCCCGGCCGCGGCAAAACGACGTTGATGGACACGTTTGCCCGGCGGGCGATGGAGGCGCATCCCGACCTGCTGGTCGCCAACGGCGACTGCAACACCTACTCTGACGTGGGAGACCCCTATCTGCCCTTCCGTGACGTGATGGCGATGCTCTCTGGGGATGTGGAAGCCAAGTGGGACGCGGGCGCCATCACCCGCGATCACGCTCAGCGCCTTTGGGCTGCATTATGCCTCGTCGTCCAGACGCTTCTGGATCACGGTCCCCACTTGGTGGATGTCCTGGTACCAGGTGCGGCGCTTTTGTCCCGCGCCATGCTCGCTGAACAGGCTGGCGCTCCCTGGCTTGTGCGATTGAGGGAGTACGTCAACCGTCAAGGCAAAAGCTCCAAAGACGTGGAACAGAGCCATCTCTTCCAGCAAGTCACCAATGTGCTGCGCTCCGTGGCGCGGGAGCATCCATTGCTACTGATCCTGGACGACATACAATGGGCGGACGACGCTTCCATCAGCCTCTTGTTCCACCTGGGTCGGCGGCTCGCGGGCGCGGACAGCAGGGTCCTGATCGCCTGCGCTTACCGTCCGGAGGAGGTGGCTGTAGATCGCGCTGGCGAGCGTCATTCGCTGGCGAGAGTCCTGAACGAGTTCAAGCGCACCTTTGGCGATGTGTGGGTGAGACTGGGTCAGCCTGACGAGGGGGCGGGCCGTGGATTCATAGACGCCCTCTTGGACGCTGAGCCGAATCGGTTGGCGGAGGGATTCCGGGCCGCCTTGTTCCACCGCACCGAGGGTCATCCCCTGTTTACCGTCGAATTGCTGCACGCGATGCAGGAGCGGGGCGATCTGCTCAAGGATGAACATGGGTGCTGGATCGAGGGGCCGGCGCTGGACTGGGAAACGCTCCCTGCCCGAGTGGAGGCGGTGATCGAGGAACGCATCGACCGGCTTGATCCAGAATTGCAGGAAATCCTCACCGTCGCCAGTGTGGAAGGGGAGACGTTCACGGCCCAGGTTGTGGCTCAAGTGCAAGAGATGGCGGAAAGACCGTTGCTGCGCCGGCTTTCGTTGGAATTGGAGAGGCGGCACAGGTTGGTGAGAGAACAGGAAGAGGCGCAGACCGGCCGGAGACGAATGTCCCGCTACAAGTTTGGTCACCTCCTTTTTCGGGATTATGTGTACAAACGGCTCAGCCAGGGAGAGCGGCGGCTGTTGCATGGGGATGTCGCGGCTGTTCTGGAAAAGCTTTATGAAGGACAACTGGACGAGATGGCGGTGCAACTGGCCCACCACTTTCACAAAGCCGACGATCACGGCCACGCGTTCCGGTACTTTGGCCTGGCTGCGGAGCGCGCTTCCCGACTATATGCCAACGACGAAGCGATCACGCACTATACACAGGCCATCGATCTGGCCGAGAGGGTCTCCCCAGATGCCGTCTCGCTGGCCAAGCTACACCGTGGGCGCGGCCTGGTCTGCGAAACGTTGGGGGAATTCGTCTGGGCGCGCACTGACTATGAAGCCTCCCTACAGATCGCCCGCGCTGCCGGCGAACGCCGCGTGGAATGGCGCGCCCTGCTTGACCTGGGAAAACTGTGGGCCTCTCGCGACTATAACCAGACCCGTGATTATTTTGAGCGAGCGCTGGAACTGGCCCGTCGGATGGATGATTCGGCGGTTCTAGCGGGTAGCCTGAACTGGATGGGCAATTGGCACACGAACGCCGAAAATCCCCTGACAGCGGTAGAGTATCATCAGGAAGCCCTCAAGGTCATTGAAGAGTTGGGGGACCGGCGGGACCTGGCAAACACGATGGACTTGCTGGGCATCGCTCACCTGCTGGGCGGCGACCTGACAGCCGGCATCCGATACTATGATCGGGCCATCGCGCTATTTCGGGAGCTGGATGACCGCCCACGCCTTGTTTCCAGCCTGATCGCCCGAGCAGTCAGTGTCTCAATGCTGGTACTGCTTGCATCGGTCCCAGCTAGCGCACCCCCTGACGCCCATCGCGATTTTGATGAGGCCCTTCGAATCGCGCGGGAGATCGACTCGGCTCCAGACGAAGCCTGGGCGCACTGGGCTTTGGGGCAGTTGCATACGGTACAAGGTCGTTTTGGCCGTGCCTTTGAGGTCTTACAAAGCGGTCTGCGTATCGCATCCACAATCGGACATCGCGAGTGGATCGTGGGGAATCGGTGTGTTCTAGGGGGCCTGTACCTGGAGCTGTTAACGCCTGAACAGGCGCGGCGACAACTCGAATCCGCGCTGACCCTGGCGGAGGAATTGCGATCCCCGTACTGGATTCATCATGCAACCGGCTCGCTGGCAGCAGCCTATTGCCTGCTCGATGACCAGACCCAAGCCCAGATGCTCTTAGAGTCGGTGCTCTCCGCTGAAACGTCTATGGATTCGGGGGCCAAGCGGTACTGCTGGGCCAGGCGGGCAGAACTGGCGCTCGCTCAAGGCGACCTTGCCCTAACACTGGACATCACGGATCGTTTGATCGCTTCGGCTCCCGGCATGTCTCCTGGGCGCGTGATCACATTTCTGTGGAAACTGAAAGGGGAAGCGTTTGCCGCTATGGGACGTACGGAACAGGCTTGCTCTCTGCTGTACGCCGCGATAGAAAACGCGCGGGCAACGAAAGAGCGGTTCCTGCTGTGGCGCATACACGCCAGCCTGGGACGACTGTACCGCGTCACGGACCGCCAGGGAGAAGCCGAGAAAGAATTTTCGGCGGCGTGTGAGCTTATTGAGGAGCTAGGCGCCACCATCCCTGACGAGACGTTGAGGAACGACTTTCTTCGGGGTGCTTACAGTACGTTCAAAACTCTGCCATAGCTTATGATTCAGTTCTCCTTTAGATCGACAAGCCTGTACTGGCCGAAAAGCATATCTGTTCTAGGATTACCTAATCGCTCGTCATTCAACACGCTGTCCTAACCATTTGGGGTAGGTTAGTCGTTTCGACGCCGCTTGGGTACCAGTTTTGGCGAAGAAGCCTTAACCCAAACCCGATTACTCTGGCAAAAATGCCTGCCCCGCAAGATCGACTCGCTCAAGGCCAACCTATTGGTTGTCATTGGTGAAACAGAGGATCAATACCTCGACCAGTATCGCTGGGAAAATCACGGGATGGTTGTTTTTGTCAACCGAAAACAGGGCCATTTAGGTCATTTAGCATAAACTGTGACAATTGAAAACAGGGCACTAAAGGTAAGCCCAGGTGATTATACTTGGACCATCCCTACACCTTGGAGCGATGCAGTGCAGCCCCATTGTCCATCCAGGTTCTCCTATTGGCGAGAGCGCTCAGATCGACTAGGCGAACGTCGAGTCGTACCTGCTGATCGCCAACGCAGCCCCAATCCGCTCCCTCGCCGTCTCCCCCTGTTCTGGTCAGGTGGTGCATTGCCTTGTTCCCTTGGGCCGGGGGTGGTGGAATGCGGGGTAGGGAGTTGGCGGAGGGGCAAGGGAAAAATCGGTGGGGTGGCGTTGTCTGTGACCACAAGCGGGGGGATCGCCATACGCATCAAGCTAAGGGCCACGCACGTCGCTCATAGGGGTTTGCAACCCCGGTTTGGGCAGAATCATACTGAAACCACGATACAAAATCTACTTTTTGCAATGTTATGTCGCCAAAACGCGGATGGCACATCCGCTGAGAGCAATGAATGTTAATTTTGAGCGTTCGAATATCTGGTTTTCTATCCGGTAACGTTTAGCTTGATGCGCATAGGCTTTGGGGGGAGACGGGGGATTTATTTGTGTACGGCAAAAGTATTCCCAACCGATACTTGCGATTGAATATCCTTTGTGGTACTATTTTGTCGAAAGATAAAAACAGTCCTGTTCCACTTGTATATGGTGTGGTGACCAAGTGTATTTAGTGCGCTGTGATCATTTCCGTGTACGATAACCTCAAGTTTTGGGGATTTTGTAACGAGGGTTGGGAATCACGCAAGGGATAGTAGAGCAGCCACCTTGATTTTCAAGGTGTGCTCTAAGAGGGTGTTTTAAAAGTTATGTAAAGATTGCGTGCCTGGCCCACTTCTGGCATAATTGGGGGTATGAATAGAAAACCATACCCTAGTGATTTGTCCGATGTCGAGTGGTTCATTCTAGAGCCACTCATTCCACCCGCCAA
>JAAEPW010000606.1 GCA_024232355.1 Chloroflexota bacterium
CTTGTGGTATTATTGAGTCGTCTTTTTGTATCTATTTGCTAGCCACAATCATGCTCTATCTTTTGTGAAAGGAACCTCCTTATGACCAAGTCGCGCACGGAAAGGATGGTAAGTCGTCTACACGAGCTTCGACAGGATACTTCGGCTATTGAGTCGTCGGCTGTCGTGAGTGTAGATGGTTTGATTATTGCTTCTGCTCTACCCCCTGGTGTCGAGGAAGACCGAGTTTCCGCAATGTCGGCAGCTATGTTATCCCTGGGTGAGCGCATCGCTAATGAGTTGGGACGAGGGATGTTGGAAGAAGTCTATATCCAGGGCGACCAGGGTTATGTCTTTTTGAGAAATGTGGGCGTGGATGCTGTGCTCACAGTGATGACCCGTAGTGACGCCAACATAGGCGCGGTTCGTTTGTATATGAAGCGGGCAGTTGGAGATTTGGCTCAGTTGCTCTGAGCCGGCTTGACAAAAGGTCGTGGGAATAAGGCCCAGTCCTATATACTCTTTGTTGATTGCAGACGGTGAGGAGAGTTGTGTGCATTGACTCCCCTCACTGTTTTTGCATGTTGGGTGCAGGTGGACGTAGACGGGAATGTGGATAGACGCTAGTTTTTATGTGTGAGGAGGGTGTATGCCCGGATATATCTTTTGCACTGGCGGGGTCGTTAGCGGCGTGGGCAAAGGGGTAACAGCAGCGGCCCTGGGGCGCGTCTTGAAATTGCGGGGGTTGCGCGTCGCCATTCAAAAGCTGGACCCCTATATCAACGTGGACCCAGGCACCATGTCGCCCTATCAGCACGGTGAGGTTTTTGTCACCGACGATGGGGCCGAGACCGATATGGACCTGGGGCATTATGAGCGCTTTGTCGACGAGAGCCTGAGCCGGGTGTGCAACGTGACGACGGGCCAGGTTTATGCCGAGGTGATTGGCAAGGAACGGCGGGGGGATTATCTTGGCGGGACCATCCAGGTGATCCCCCACATTACGGATGAGATCAAACGGCGCATTGGGTTGGTGGGGCGACAGATGGGCGCCGAGGTGGTCATTGTAGAGGTGGGGGGCACGGTGGGTGACATTGAGGGTTTGCCCTTTCTGGAGGCGTTGCGCCAGATGCGCAAGGATGTGGGCTATGAGAACACGCTCTATATCCACGTGACCTGGTTGCCCTATATCAGTGCGACGGGGGAATTGAAAACAAAGCCGACGCAGCACAGCGTGCGCGAGTTGCGCGGTATTGGCGTCCAGCCCGACGTCATCATTGCCCGCTCTGATTACCCGGTAGATGACTCGCTGCGAGACAAGATCGCGCTCTTTTGTGACGTCGAGCCCCGGGCGGTGATCCCTATGGTGACGGCCTCACACCTGTATGAGTTGCCTCTGTTGGTCGAGGATGCTGGTCTGGGCGAGTTTGCGGTAGAACGGCTAAAGCTGGATGTCCCTCCCCCAGACTTGAGCGGGTGGCGAGACCTGGTGGCAGAGATCAAGCGCCCCAAGTCTCCCTTGCACGTTGCTATTGTGGGCAAGTACGTTCAGTTGCAAGACGCCTATATCAGCGTGCGCGAGGCTCTCTATCACGCGGGGGTGGCCTGTGAGCGGGACGTAAAGATCGTCTGGGTCAATTCTGAGGACCTGCAGCGGGGGCGGAGTTTTGAAAAGCTGCATGACGTGAGCGGCATCGTGGTGCCGGGCGGATTTGGCTACCGGGGGGTCGAGGGCAAGATCTCGGCGGCGCGTTGGGCGTGGGAAAATCGGGTGCCATATTTAGGTTTGTGCCTGGGCTTGCAGGTGATGGTCATCCAGTTTGCCCGGCGCGTGTTGGGCAGTGATGAGCCCAACAGCACCGAGTTCAACTTGAGCACGGAGCATCCGGTGATTGATTTGATGCTCCATCAGCGTGACATCGCCGACATGGGGGGTACGATGCGGCTGGGGCTGTATCCTTGCCGCCTGCAACCAGGTAGTTTGGCGGCTGCTGCTTATGAGAGAGAGCAGGTTGAGGAACGACACCGCCACCGCTTTGAGTTCAACAATGCCTATC
>JAAEPW010000607.1 GCA_024232355.1 Chloroflexota bacterium
AGGGGCGTTGTCTGTGGCCACAAGCGGGGAGGTGATCGTTGTTGATGGGGTGGCCTTGTTGCGGTGATTGGCGGTTTGTGGGTGGTGACCCTTGCTCACACCCCATTGCTCGCCACCGCTGAAACAGAGGCGCGATCCCTCGGATGGCATCGCTTTTCCCCTGTGCAAAGACCCTGCAATGAACCTCGGGCCACAGATTGCCACAAGATCTATCACCCTGCCCCATTGCCTCCGCCGTCGACGCGGCTCCCAGCCGCCTCCCTCGCCGTCGCCCCCTGGTCTGTCCAGGTGGTGCGTTGGCTTGGTTCCTTGGGCCGGGGGCGGTGGAATGCGGGGTGGGATGCTGTGTCTTGCGAGGATGTGGGCCTGGAGGGGTGCTTTGGTTTGCTGTGGCGGGGGATGCTTGGAGTGGGATGCTATCTTTGTTCCGCCTACCCAGGAGTATAGAGGTGTGGAGCTTGTGGGATTCACGCAGCACTTTGGGGAATACAAAAGTGAGGATCCAGGAGGCTCACCTCCCAGGAGAGTCCAGCGTGCTGCACCTCCGCGACGGCGAGTTGCCGGAATCTGTCGCCGCTAATCTGGGCAAGACCTGTGTCTCTTGGGACGCGTCTGTCAGGCTTGAGCAGGGAGGCGTCAAATAGTCTCCTGCTGCCAGTTCCCTGAGGTCAATGCCCAAAGGACCTGTGTGTCGAATCCGGGCAGGTAGTCATATTTGTGGTGACGTTCTCCGAGACACTCGAAACCGAGTTTTTCGAGGACTCTGTTGGAGGCCGGGTTTTCGGGATGGGTTTCCGCAAGCATTCTTTCTGCTTTCAGGCCGTCAAATGCAAAGCGCAAGAGTTCATTCGTGATTTCGGTGGCAAAGCCTTGCCCCTGGTACTCGGGCAGCACAAACCATGAAAGATCAAGGCCCGGTTCGTCGGTAATTGTATTCTCTGTGAACCCAGCAGTACCAATGGGCTCCTTAGTATCTTTCCGCACGAGGATGCCATACCAGCGATTGTCGACACCCCAAACTTCATGCCACTCTTGGAGCGATTCCGCGACCTGGTGGGGGGTCCACGTACCCCCCAGGTAGTGCATCATAGCCGGGTTGCAGAATACTCGTTCAAGGCATTGGTTATCTCTCTCTTCGGGACGTCTGATCAGCAGTCTGTCTGATTCGACCAGGACATTCCTCACGTTTCGGGGCTGTTCTTTGGGCAATGAGTTTACTCCTTGTATATTTGAGTTTACAACGAAACCACCAAACTTGGCTCACCTGCTGGGCGGGTTTGGTGTGTAGAGGACAAGGACCAGGTAGTTGAAGGTGGTCACGGCTTTTGGTTGCCAGAACTTTGACAACTGTGTATTCATATGGGCGCGATGATAGCACAAAACGTGCGAAACATCAACTCGTAGCTCCCATACGGATGGCATCGCTTTTCCCCCGTGAGAAACCTGGTGATGTGCCCACAGGTTGCCACGAAGTCTATCGGTCCGACCTTGCCACATTGCCTCCGCCGCCAATGTGATCTGAATCCGCTCCCTCGCCGTCTTCCCCTGGTCTGGCCAGGGAGTGCATTGCTTTGTTCCCTTGGGCCAGGGGCGGTGGGATGCGGGGTGGGGGAGTTGGCGGTGGGGGATGAGGTTGTCCGTGGCCACAAGTGGGAGGAGGATCGATGCTGATGGGTTGGCCTTATTGTGGTGATTGCCGGTTTGTGGGATGTGGATCCTCGCCCCCGCCCCATTGC
>JAAEPW010000608.1 GCA_024232355.1 Chloroflexota bacterium
ATGCTCTCTGAATTGACTCTCTCAGGCAGTATTTTGATGCTACGGTAGCTACTTTAGAATGATTACGATGCTTCACCCATCATAGTCTTACAGTTTTCATCCTACTGTCCAGATATGACTACTTTTTCAAGAGTCTCTATACAAACCTCTCAAAGCACAATCCTCTTTTTCCCACAACGAGAACCCGGCTCTCCCTCCGCTTTTCAATACGCGCATCACGTCATTCAGGCTGAACCTGCCCAGCGAAAAACCAGAGATCACAAAATCAAAAGAGCCATTTTTCCAGGCCATATTCTCGGCATCCATACGCAATACATGAGCGTTGTCCAGACGATGCTTTTTTATATCGGCCCAAGTTTCCCTGATCATTCCCTCCGATAGATCGATTCCGGTGACACTGCCACGTTGCCCAACTTGTGCAGCCGCCGGGAAGAGTGAAGCGCCTCTGCCGGACCCAATGTCCAGCACGTTGGCACCAGGATGGATTTCGGCAAGTTCGACCAGTCTGTTCCCAAAATGCTCCCAGTATCTGGTATTGGGACCTTTCCAGGCACTGGCGAGATGGTCAAAGAATTTAATTTCTTTGTTTCTTTTTTTCTTGTCCATTTTCTTCCCACTGATGGACTTGGCTGAGAAATCAAAAATTTACCACAAAGGCGCAAAGATTGTCAAGGTTTTATTATTTTCTTTGCGCCCTTTGCGTCTTGGCGGTGAAAATGATCTTTTTCAGGCGTTATATTTGATTCAAGAAAAATCCAAAGAATATTTTTCCTGTGTCAATCGAAGGGCCGTGTTGGATCATGTCATCCACGTTGTAACCTTGATTTTCCAAAGATTCTTTGTCTTTAACAAAAATCTCATTCCCTATTTCTCGATCAAATTCAGGGTGAAACTGTGTTCCGAACAAACGTTGTTCGCGATTCACACAAGTCTGGATTTGGGTATGAGAGCCTGTGGACAAAAGTTCTGATCCGACGGGCAATTCCGTTACCTCGTCAAAATGATACTGCCATACAGTCTCGTTTTTGCCCACGCCAAGGAGATTCATCGCGTCATCCTCGAATGTGACGCTACACCATCCCACTTCCACGCCATTGGGGGACGAGCGGACTGCGTGTGTTCCAACCAACGCCCGGCAAACGAGCTGGTGTCCGTAGCAAATGCCCATTTGGGCAACGCCCTTTTCCCTGATTTTTTGGATATAGTTCGTCGCTTTTGCCGTAAACGGTGCGATTTCCATCACCGAAAGCGCGGACCCGGTGTGAATCACGTGTGTGAAATCCTCCTGAACGAGATCGTCGGGAAAGGATTCTTCCGTATCGATAAACAACGCCGAAACTTGGGCATCCGCGGGCATCCAGCGTTTGATGGCTGGTGTTTCACTTTGATCTACTGAATAATCGAGTATCAAGATTTTTTGGGGGCTCATTGATGTTCCTTTCAATTAAAATCTAACTGTAGCATAGCCCCTTGTGGGCGGGTCTCGAAAAAAAGAACGGCGGGCACAAGGCCCTATGCTATGGGTTTGCTAAAACGACCGATGCTCCGTCCGGGCGATGATTTCGTCCTGCAACACTTTGCCCAGGTCACAGAAATAGTCGCTATAGCCTGCCACGCGCACGATCAGGTTCCGGTACTGCTCAGGGTTGGCTTGCGCGGCGCGCAGCGTGGCGACATCTACGACGTTGAACTGGATGTGGTGGCCGTCCAGCTTGAAATAGGTACGGATCAGTTGGACCACCTTGTCTAACCCGTTATCATCCTGGAGCAGTTGCGGCGTGAACTTTTGGTTGAGCAGCGTGCCGCCAGTGCGGGCGTGGTCCATTTTGGACACCGATTTGATGACGGCCGTTGGCCCGTACCGGTCTGCTCCCTGCACCGGGGAAATGCCCTCTGAGAGAGGTTTCTCCGCCTTTCGACCATCGGGGGTGGCTCCGATCACTGATCCAAAGTAGACGTGGACTGTGGTCGGCAGCAGATTTATGTGATACGTTCCCCCTTTGGTGTTCGGCCGTCCATCGATAGCGTCGAAATAGGCGTTGAACAGAGCGACCATCACGTCGTCGGCATAGTCATCGTCGTTGCCGTACTTGGGCGTCTTATTCAGCAACGTTTGCTGCACCCGTTTGTTCTCAGGTTCCTCAAAATTTTCTCGCAGAGCTGTCATCAACGCGTCCATCGTCAGCGTCTGTTCGTCAAAGACCTGGTACTTGATGGCCGTCATCGCGTCAGTCATTGTGCCCAAGCCCACCCCTTGGATGTAGGTGGTGTCATACCGCGCACCGCCATCGTGATAGTCTTTGCCCGCAGAGATGCAATCATCGATCAACAGAGACAGAAACGGCGCAGGCATATACCGGGCGTACAGCCTTTCGATGACGTTGTTTCCCCGTATCTTGACGTCGACAAAGTGATTCAACTGTTTTTTGTACGCCTCGAACAGTTCCTCAAAGGTCTCGAATTGCGCGGGGTCCCCCGTCTCTATCCCGATCTTGCGGCCTGTCCGGGGATCGAGGCCGTTGTTCAGGGTGATTTCGAGCACCTTGGGCATGTTGAAATAGCCCGACAGGTTATAGTTTTCCTTGCCAAACGCGCCAACCTCCACGCAGCCGCTGGAGCCGCCGTTCCGCGCATCAATGATAGACTTGCCCTGGCGCACCAACTCTTGAACGATCAGGTCGGTGTTGAATATGGACGGTTGGCCAAAGCCCGTGCGAACGATCTTGACGGCCCGTTTCAAGAATTTTTTGGGGCTTTTCTTGCTGGCCTGAATGGACGAACTGGGTTGCAACAGCCGCATCTCTTCAATCACATCCAAAAGCAGATATGTGACCTCGTTGACGGCGTCAGAACCGTCTTCCTTGACGCCGCCAGTATTGATCTGGGCAAAATCGGTATAGGTACTGCTCTCCGCCGCTGTCACTCCAACCTTGGGCGGCGCGGGTTGGTTGTTGAACTTTATCCAAAAACAATGCAGCAATTCTTCGGCTTGCTCGCGAGTCAGCGTGTCTTGGTCCAACTCGTTCTTGTAAAAGGGATACAGGTGCTGATCCAGTCGCCCCGGGTTAAAGGCGTCCCAAGGATTCAGTTCAGTGGTCACGCCCAGGTGGACGAACCAATAATATTGTAACGCCTCCCAAAAATTCCTGGGGGGATGGGCGGGCACGCGGGCGCAGACCTCAGCGATGTGTTCCAATTCTTGCTTTCGCTGTGGATCCGTCTCTTGTTGGGCCAACTGTCGGGCCTTTTCCGCGTGTCGCTCCCCAAAGCGGATCAAGGCATCGGCGCAAATGTCCATCGCTTTGAGTTGTTCTTGTTTGTCGTAGGCGTCTGGGTCGTTCACGTAATCCAGGTTTTCCAGGACTTGTTGGATGTCGCGCTTGAAATCCCGCATCCCTTTGTGATAGATTTTGCCGTCGAGGACTGTGTGACCGGGAGAGCGTTGTTCCATAAACTCGGTAAATACGCCAGCCTCGTACGTCGCCTTCCAGTCTTCCGTCATCTCTTGGAAAATGAGCTCGCGCAGCGTCTTGCCCTGCCAAAAGGGGATGATGGTCTCCTCATACACCTGGCGAGATTGGGAACTGACGGCAAAAGATATTTTTTCGCGAGAATTGAGAATATCCAGGTCCTGCAAACTGTGGCAGCAGAGTTCGGGGTAGGTGGGTGTGGCCTTGGGGGCCGGGCCTTTTTCGCCGACGATCAATTCGCCCGCATTGATACAGACGGTCTTGTGCTCCATCAGATACCGGAAGGCCATTGCACGGCGCACAGGTGCAGACGCTGCCTCTGGCCCCAAATCCTGCTGGTAAAACTCTGTCATCAACTTGGCTCTCTCGGGCGAGAGTGTGGGAATGGCCTCTAGGCTTTGTTGCCTCAATTGGGCAACTCGTTCAGTCATAGACATATGGGCAACCTCCGTTAACGTAAAATAAACCCATTCCGCAACGGGTCAGATGGATCAACTAGGAATTCGTGACGTCCGGTGATGTGGGCCGTGCCCTCCACCTCCGGAATGATGGCCGAGTATGGGCCAAAGGTCGTGGTCTCGACAATGCGCCCCGTAAAACGGGTACCGATGATGCTTTCGATGGCGATGGACTGGTCGAGGCCAATCTCGCCTCGCGCGTGGTGAATGGCCAGGCGACCACCGACGCCCGTGCCGGTCGGGCAGCGGTCTACCTCGCCCTCGGCAAAGATGCAGACGTTGCGGCTGTGCGCGTTTGCACCTAATGGCGGACCGATGAAGATCGTGCCATAGAGAAAGCTCAAATCCTCCTCGAAAGGGTGAGGAATCGGACGGCTGTCCATAACCGCCCGCTTGATGGCCATCCCCTTTTCGATGAGGGCGCGAAAATCCTCCGGCGCGCAAGTCACGCCAACGTCTTGGGCCTGGACGTAGGCATAGAACGCGCCGCCAAAGGCGATATCGTAACGCACCTTGCCCAAGCCTGGCACATCAACGGTCTCGTCCAAGGCCAAGACAAAGGAAGGCACGTTGTGAAAGCGAACGCTGCTCACTTGTCCGTCAACCACCATAGCGTAAGCGGTGATCAACCCGGCTGGTGCATCAATTTTCACGACGGTTTCGGGAGACGTCATAGGCAGCAAGCCAGTCTCTAGCGCCACCTTGACAATGCCGATGATGCCGTGACCGCACATGGTGCTATAGCCCTCGTTGTGCATAAACAGGATGCCGATATCTGCCCCGGTGCTAACGGGCGAGGTGACAATGCAGCCGTACATATCGGCGTGGCCGCGCGGCTCCCACATCAACGCCGTCCGCAAGTGATCCAGGTGCTCCCTGGCGTAGCGTCGTCGGGCCAAAACGGTCTTTCCCGGCAGATCTGGAAATCCGCCGGTGATGACACGAAAAGGCTCACCTGCGGTGTGGGCATCTATGGTGGTGATTTTGAGCCAGTCATCGGGAGGGGGCCAATCTCTCATTTTGTTCAACATAAACATCCTCATTTCTTTTACATTCATTCATTGTTACTACTCAGCGTACCGCAGAAAAGATACTTCTAGGCTCTCAGCCCTCGTCCTCGAGGGCGGGTCTGGTGTGAATGGCTTACCCTGAATGGTTATTCTGCGCATGGAACGCCCCCGAGACGGTGGCTGGGAGCAGCGACTGAGTAGTAACCATTCATTTTGTTTGAAAGGTGCAAAGAACGCCAAGACTTTTTGTGATCTTGGCGTTCTTGTGAAATTCAATCAACACTTTTCAACGTCATTCGGGGGAGGCTGCGATTCGAAAGCCGCCACACCTGCCACGAGAGGACGCAATGTACCAGGAACGACATGCGCAACGAACCTGGTCAGCATCATCAAGGAACGAGCCCCCACGCAAAACCCGCAGACTATTGGATCCAAACTCTGTCTTGCGTGCCTCCCGTCCATCTTGAGGATTATAAGGATACTTTCTGAGCAAGCTCCGCGTCCATTCCCATACGTTGCCCGCCATATCAGAGCAGCCATAAGGGCTATCTCCATGTGGCGAGTACACGTTCACTGGCGTGCTCTCTCCCTGGCTACGCTCTGCGTTACATCGTCTTTTATCAGGCAACTCGTTTCCCCAGGGATATATCCGCCCGTCTTTCCCTCGCGCTGCCTTTTCCCACTCGGCTTCTGAAGGCAGCATCACCAATATTCCCGCCCGCTCGCTCAACCAGTCGCAAAAAGCCAGCGCATCATGCCAAGTTACGACCGTCACTGGATGATCGTCCGATCCCTCAAGGCTTCCGGTGTCTGTTGGCTGATACCCGCTCGTATCTACAAAAGTACGGAATTGAGATACAGTAACCGGGTAGCGCCCGATCCAGTATCCGGGCAGCGTCACTTGGTGCTGAGGGAATTCGCGATCCTTGGCCTGGGGGTCCTTTTCATAATCACTGCCCATCAAAAATGATCCTGGCGGCACCCAGCACATGGGCTGGCCGCACAGTGTTTCCAAGTAAGCCAGCCCTGATTGATGTGACAGATGATCAGGTTGTTGTGCGAATATTAAGGCTTGTGCCCGTCCAGTTTCTTCCATTCCTAATGGCCCCATCCACGCCCAGGTTTCTCCAAGCTCGCTACTAATCACGTGCTTATTTTATATTATACCGTCCCTTGTGCTCTGCGCAAACTTGACTGGCAAGAAAGTTATAACAAAGATTTACTGTCTGTCCAGCGCAGCAGAGATGCGCTCAAGCGCACGCTGAATATTCTCCATCGAATTGGCAAAGCAGAGTCGTAGATAGCCCTCTCCCCCATCGCCGAACGCGGTACCGGGCAGTACGGCCACACCTGCTTGTTCGAGTAAATAGTCGGCTAACTGGTCAGACGTGCGATTGAATGCAGACACATTGGGGAACGCGTAGAACGCCCCCTGTGGCACGCGACATTGAACACCGGGGATCGCGTTCAAGCCCGCCACGAGCACATCGCGCCGCCGCTGGTATTCGGCCACGACGGTCTCGGCTTGTTCTTGAGATCCCGTCAATGCTTCTACCCCAGCATATTGGGTGAATGTGGCTGTGCAGCCGATAGAGTGCGTCAGCAGTAGCCCTACCCGTTCGGCAAGTGATTCCGGCATAATGCCGAAACCCAAACGCCAGCCGGTCATCGCATACGTCTTGGAAAAGCCGTCACAGATCACCGTGCGCTCACGCATACCGGGCAAGGCAGCGATGGTGGGGGCTGGTACACCGTCGAACGCGAGCCGGGTGTAGATTTCGTCCGAGAGCACCCAGATATCGTGACGTCGTGCCGTGTCAGCGATATGTTCCAACACCGGAAGCGAGAGTACGCCTCCGGTTGGGTTGCTGGGCGAGTTCAAGATGATCAAGCGGGTGCGATCGCTCACCAACTGGTCAAAAACGTCCAAGTCAAAGGCAAAATCGTCCTCTTCGCGCAGTGGAACGGGTACCAGAGTGCCACCAGCGACGCCGATCATGGCCGCATAAGTTGGAAAGCCAGGATCAGGATAAATCACCTCGTCGCCGGGACGAACTAGGGCTAGTGTGGGAAAGAACAATGCCGGTTTAGCTCCCGGTCCGACGACTATTTGAGCGGGACGCACCTCGATCTTGCGGCGCTCCTCGGCATCTTTGGCGATGGCTTGGCGCAGAGCGGGAATACCCACCGGTGGGTTGTAGCGCGTGTGCCCGTCGTGAATGGCCTGGATCCCGGCTTGTGTTATATTATCAAAAGTGGGCGCGTCTGGCTGGCCGATTTCCAAATGGATGATTTCTCGGCCCTCGGCTTCCAGAGCTTGAGCGCGGGCCAGCATGTGGTAGGCCCCTTCTGGAGCTAGGTGGTTTACACGTTCAGCAAAGGTCATCTATTTCCTCCCAAAGAATTATTCAATATCCTGCCTGCACGTCAACTTGATTTGGCATCCGCTCTCCAGTTGCCGCGGCGTTGAGCAACGTCGCCAGATGCATCATACGCTGCTCTTCCGCTTCCCCCGAATGCCCTGCCCGGTGAGGGCTCATCACCACGTTTTCCAGTTGATGAAAGGGAAAAGTTGAGGGCGGTGTATGAGATCGAGCCGCCTCGTTCGCAGGGTAATTGTACCACACGTCCAACCCGGCGGCGTGCAAAGTGCCATCGCACAGAGTAGTGTACAGGGCGGCCTCATCGACAATGGGGCCACGCCCCACGTTGACTAGCACCGCGCCAGGGGGCAGCAGAGCCAGTTCTTTTTCGCCGATCAAACCATCGGTCTCGGGGGTGTGGGGTAAACAAATGAGCAGCGCATTGGCTTGAGGCAACAAACGATTAAGGGCGTCCGGTGGATGGATTTGACCAAGGGCGTCCTGTGATACAGAAACATTGCGCCGAATACCCAATATCTTCATCCCTAACCCTTGGCAAGCGCGAGCCACTCGCTGTCCGATCGCGCCGTAACCCAGGATCAGTGCGGTCTTGCCCTCGAGCAGAACGGACGGATTGGGCTGGTAGCGTCGTCTCCAATCGTGGGATCGAAGCGTTCGATCCATTGGAATGATAAATTTTATTGCGGCCAGCATCAGGGTAACGACAATTTCGGCCACAGGGACGGCATTGTAATGCAAGTTGTGAACCGCAATGTGTGGGAAATCGAGCATCAGTTCGCGCGTCGTATCGGGCAGGCCAGACCAAGGAATCACGAGGGTGCGCAAATTGGGACTGGCGGTGAGATGCTCGCGCTGGGGACGTCCGGCGACAAAGATGTGATAGTCGGTGGGGGTAGGAATATCAGGGCCGAGGGTGAGATGTACGCCTGGGTAAAGATCGGCGCGCAAACGAGCCAGGGCCATCGAATCGGGAGGATGGAGCAGGTGAACGGATAATTTCATGATATCCTACCGGAAACTGTGTCATTGTTGATAATTAGGTTCAAGTTCATTGTTGTGCTCTCTTGGAATTCGTCACAAAAAATCAGTGGAAAGAAGTGTACAACAAAGAAACAAGATTGTAAAGTGCCTTGTTGCAAATCCAGCTCGAGAAATCGCGAGACCCTATTTTTGACAGGGTGCCGTTTTACTGTTACGATATCTATTGAAAAGCTTTTGTCGACCAGATGAGGAGGATGCAAAAAATGAAAAATGTCACTCGTTGGATATTCGCAACAGTAACCGTCATGTCCGTGTTATCCTTTTCGGTCAGTAGTTGTCGGCCCACGACGACGGTGACAGAGGAACACGCGCATATTGACGAAATACCTTCCATCACGGCAGTGACCTTGGGTGCAGGGGAAAAACTCCAGGTCATTGCCACCACCAGCATTGTCGCTGACGTGGTGCAGAATATTGGTGGTGATTTAATCGACTTGACACTACTGATACCGTTGGGCACAGACCCTCACGCCTTTAAGCCCATTCCACAGGACGTGGTAGCGGTAGCCGATGCCCACGTCGTGTTTGCAAACGGAGCTGGATTGGAAGAGTTTCTGGAACCATTGTTACAGAGTGCCGGCGAGGGCGTGATGATCGTACCGGTTTCTTACGGTATTGAGTTGCTCCAATTCGGGGCCGAGCACGATGAAGAGGATGGACAGCATCAGGGTGGCGCTGATCCGCACACTTGGTTCGACCCCCACAATGTAATGGTGTGGGCGCACAATATTGAGCATGCTTTGAGCGCCCTTGATCCGGCCCATGTTGAAACATACGAGGCCAACGCCGAGGCATACCAAGCACAACTGGAGGCTTTGGATGCGTGGATTAAGGAGCAAGTTTCCCAGTTACCCGCGACGAACCGTAAACTGGTCACCGACCACACCACGTTCAGTTACTTGGCGCGACGGTACGGATTTGAACAGATTGGGGCAGTCTTTCCGGGCTACAGCACACTGTCCGAGCCTTCGGCGCGGGAATTAGCCGCGTTGGAAGATGCCATCCGTGAGCACGACGCCCACGCGGTTTTTGTGGGCGTCACGGTCAATCCAGACCTGGCACAGCGAGTCATCGAGGACACGGGAACACAATTGGTCTTTTTGTACACCGGTTCGTTGAGCAAGCCAGGGGGCGATGCGTCTGATTATTTTTCTCTTATGCGGTACAATGTCTCTGCAATTGTGGAAGCGTTACGTTGAACGCAATTCAGTTTTTTTGTCTAAAAGCAAGAGTAGGTTAATCTAAATTATCATGTTCTCTTGTTTTTTGCCTTGCCAGCTTTTGTGTATCTGGGGTTGACAAAAACCATTCGCCAAAGGGGGAGTGGGGGATTACGTCCCGGATCACCTCCCACTCCCCATCGACGGGGCCGAGCATCTAGCAATACTCAGGGAACAATCCGCAGGAGGCCGCCCCCACCATACGAATTCCCACCGCCAGCCCAGACGGTTCCGTACTGGTCAACCAACACAAACGCGATCTGGTCGGTGGACAAGCCATCTTTTGTGGTGAGCACCGTCCAGGTGGCGCCATCATCGCTTGAATAAACCAGCCCGCTTGTGGTGCCTACCCAGAACGTGCCGTCCATCCCAATATCCATACTCATAGGGGATAGCCAGTAATCAATCTCTGAAAAATCGTTGAGGGTAGTTGCCGATGCGCCGTCGTAGCGTACCAGCCCAGAGAGTGTGCCGATCAGCAGCGTGCCGTCATCCTCTTTGATCAGTTTAAAGATATTATCGTGGGGCAGCGCCGGGTCGTCCTCTCCAAAGATGACGGTGAGCGCACCATTCTCGTATTTTGCCAGTCCGGCGGCGGTACCGATCCACATCGTTTCGCCATCGGCGAGCAGGGTGCGCACGCTGTCGTTGGGCAAGCCGTCTGCGCTGGTGAACGCCAATACTTGGTTGCCCGCTGTGTCCAGCACCAGCAAGCCCTCGCCATCATCGCCAAGCCACAGGTTGCCCTGTGAATCGATGGCTGTGGCATCGTAAGAGTACACATCTTCAAAGACCGTCCACACGCCGCCGGAAAAGTAACTGGCATCGCCGTTGGTGATGGCAAACAGCATGTCCCCGTTCGGGCCAGCGGCTATCGCTTGCGACCAGTTACCGCCGGGACTGTTCGGATCTCCACTATAGTACTCGGAACGGTAGGTTTCCCATTGGGCGTCCGGGTTGGCGGGGTCCAGCCGGTGCATACCGCCGTCGGTGCCCACCCAGAGCATGCCGTTGCTGTCGAGCGCCATAGAATCTACAAAGTTGGTCACCAACTGGTCGCTTTCGATCACGTATTCGGTCACGTTTGCGCCATCGGAAACGTACACGCCATCCTCCGTGCCAAAGACGGCGCGTCCCTGCTCGTCGAGGTCCAGGGCAGCCACCCCCTCGCCTTCGTGCAAAGAGAGGCAAGCTTCAGTGGCGGGGTCGAAATTGCAGACCCGTCCGGTGCCGATGGGATAGGAGGTGACCCAAAGTGTGCCATCGTCGGCGAGTTCGATCTCGGAAATTTCACCAAACAGGCCGACGTCGCTGTCGTAGAGTGTCCACGAACCGCTGCTGAATTTGAGCAAGCCGCTCGATGTGCCCACCCAGAGCACGCCGTTGGCGTCCATCTCAATCGAGAGGGCGCGTTCGCTGGGCATACCGTTGTCTTCATCGTAGGTGGTGACTGTATCACCGTTGATGTTCGAGATGCCGTTGTAACCGGAGGCGATCCAGATAGAGCTGCCATCCACGGCGATGTCTCGGACGCCGTTCCAGGTCAGCCCTTGTTCGTCGGTGTATTGGACATACTCGCCGGTTGCCAGATCGAGGATGCCCACACCCGAATAGCCGATCAGCAGCCGTCCATTGGCCTGGTCGCAGTACAGGCGGTCGATCTCGTCCTCGTTGACGTATTCATCTGCAGAGACGATGGGAACGTTATCCCAAGTTTCAGCGACAGGGTCAAAGAAACTGAGGCCGATCTCTGTGCCAACGACGATGCGGGTTTCGGGCATATCGCACACGACGATGGAAAAGGTGCTGATATGCTTCAAGCCGTCTAGCGGGGTGTATTTGGTATAGTCGCCGCTTTCCAGGTCCCAGGCGACAACACCGCCGAGGGTGGCGGCATAAGCGATACCCTCATACACGACCAGATCGCGTACCACGTTGGCGTTAGAGTAGACATACCAGCCGGGATCTATTTCGAGTTCGGGGAGGGGTTCTTCTGCTACACCGGTGTCGCTGCCCCCACTGAGGGCGAGCGTTTCGGGTTCGAAGAAAGCGAGAGAGTTTTGCACCGCGTTGAACGTGGCGGAAAACTCGCTCTCCCAGCGGTCGGCAGGGGCGGAACCAAACATCACAAAGGTCTGGGCGGGTGCGACCAGAGCGACGGTCACCCGCCCTTTTACGACGGCGTCCCCTGGGGTTGTCCCATTGAGATCCGCGGTGCGGGCCTTTACGCCGTCAAGGGTAAGGTCGGTCGGTTCCGAAACGACGAGTTCGCCCTCGCCACGTCCCATATCGGCGACTGCCCCGTCAAAGAGTTCATCGAGTGTGAATTCTTGTTCCTGGAGACTGCCGATGAGCACGATCATCGGACCGGTATCTTTGTCAGCGTCGGGGGCAGTGATGGCAGAAAAACCAAAGGCCTCATCGGTGATATAGTCTGGGATAGTGAGGAAGGAATAGCCGCCTTCTTTACTTTCGAACGCATCGCCCAAGGGAACAGCCGGGGCGGCTGCTTCCTCGGAGGCAGGAGCCTCTTCAACCTGGGTCTCTTCCTCGGGTTGTGCAGGAACATCTGTCGGTACAGCTTCATTCCCTTTACCACAGGCCAAACTGAGCAAGGTGATAATCGTAATTACAAGCAGTAATTTGAAATATTTGTGACTCGTCATTCATCTCCTTTTTTCTAGACTTTTTTACAATCCTCGGGGTTTTGTACGTCTCTTTTTTGCACTGCTAATTGTTCATACATAAACTCACATAGACCCTCCAAGTTTGCAAAGGATTTGCGCTCTCTAGTACGCGGATCTTCCAACGATGCGTGCCATGGTGACACATCATCATCACGCCACAGGCGCAGCAGGTACGAAAAATAACGGCGACGTTTTCCACGCATAGCAATTGACATTCACCATTGATGATCAAACTGGGCAACGAAACATGAAACATGTATATTCTAACATCCTATCGTGACAAAAGCGTGACAAGGCGTTGTTCAGAAGCAACGTCGCCACTCAATCTATTTTGTGCGTGCTGTTCAGTGATGGTATAATTTCTGTATATCACTTGTTTTCGATGGAATGGGCCGGCGTTTGTTGCAAGTGGGGAATACGTTCGACAATGTCTAGATTATCCATCTTTTTGCTGGGACCTCTACAAGTCACCCTCAATGATGAGCCGGTCGTCGACTTTGCCACCGACAAGGCGCGAGCGTTGCTGGCCTATCTGGCCGTCGAGTCGGACCGTCCCCATCGCCGGGATGCATTGGCCGGGCTGCTTTGGCCCGAGCATTCTCAGCAAAAGGCTCGTCAGAATCTCCGACAAGCCCTCAGCCGTGCGCGTCAAGTGATCGGCGACGATGGGGATGCCGCCGCGCCGTTTCTGCTGGTCAGCCGCGAGACTCTCCAGTTCAACGCCGATAGCGACTATTGGCTGGACGTTGCGGCATTCACATCCCTCGCTCAAGCCTGTAAGGAACACCGTCACCGTCACCAGGAGACGTGCATCCCTTGTATGCGTCGGATGGCACAGATGGCCGAGCTGTACCGGGGAGATTTTCTGGCTCAATTCTTTCTCAAGGACAGCGATGTTTTTGAAGAATGGTCGACGCTTATGCGCGAATGGCTGCGCCGTGAGGCGGTGGAGGCGCTGGCGTACCTGGCGCGCTATCACGAGCGGCGTGGGGAGTATTCGCAGGCGCGGGCGTATGCCTGGCGACAAGTAGAGCTGGATCCATGGCGGGAAGAGTCCCACCGTCATCTTGTGCGGTTACTCGCGCTGGACGGGCAACGCAGTGCGGCCCTGGCCCAGTACAAAGTATGTCGTCGCGCCCTGGCCGAAGAGTTGGGCGTAGAGCCGACACCCGAGACGACATTGCTGTACGAGCGCATTCTAACGGGCGAATCCCTTTCCCTCTCAACGCCTTTGCACAACTTGCCACCCTCGCCCACGCCCTTTGTTGGCCGGGAAGAGGAACTGAAGGACCTGTCCGAGTTGCTGGTAGATCCCGATCTGCGACTGCTATCCCTGGTCGGCCCCGGCGGCATTGGCAAGACCCGTCTGGCGCTGCAGGCGGCCCAGGGGCAGGTCGGTGCCTTTGTGGACGGGATCTATTTTGCATCTCTGGCGCCAGTCAGTTCGGTCGAGTTTCTGCTGCCTACCCTGGCCACCGCCCTTGACTTTTCTTTCCAGGGCCGCCAGGACCCGCAGGAGCAACTCTTGAGCTACCTGCGCGAGAAGGACCTGTTGCTGGTCCTAGATAACCTGGAGCACGTGTTGGAAGGCACGGCACTGCTGGCCCAGGTGCTGCGGCGCGCGTCGGGGGTGGCGCTCATGGTCACCTCCCGGGAACGCTTGAACCTACAAGAAGAATGGGTGTACGAGGTCGCGGGGCTGAGAACCCCGAAAGATGGAGTGGTAGAGGATGTGGAGACCTGCAGTGCCATCGAGTTGTTCCGACAGAGCGCTCGCCGGGCACGCCAAGACTTTACGCTGGCAGAGCCAGAGATACCCTACGTGGTGCGCATCTGCCAATTGGTAGAGGGAATGCCGCTGGCCATCGAGTTGGCCGCCGCTATGATGGCGGTGTGCGCTCTGCGCGACATTACCCAAGACATCGAACACAATCTTGATACCCTATCGACCTATATGCGAAATGTACCCGAACGCCACCGCAGCGTGCGAGCGACCTTTGAGCAATCCTGGAACATGCTCTCCGAACATGAACAGCACGTATTTGCCAAGTTGTCCGTTTTTCAAGGTGGGTTCGACAGACAAGCGACGCAGCAAGTGGCCGAGGCGTCCCTGACCGTTCTGACGACATTGATACACAAGTCATTGTTGCGTTGTGACGCCACGGGGCGTTACCAACTCCACCAGTTGTTGCGACAATTTGCCGCCGAAAAACTGGCAGAACTTTATCCACAAACCGCGACAACCCTTCACCGACACGCCGAGTACTATGCTGCCTTTCTCCAACGACGAGAAGAGACGTTAAAGGGTGGTCAACAGAGAGAGTCCCTGCAAGAGATTGCGGTTGAGATTGATAACGTGCGAGGTGCCTGGCAGTGGGCAGTGACTCTAGTAAAGAATGGACAGAATGAGGCTCAGGCATTAGCTGTCTTGCAACAGGCGGCCAAAGGTCTATATCTGTTTTACACCACGCAAGACTTGTATCAGGAGGGAAAAGAGACGTTTGGTCAAGTAGTGTTGGCGCTGGGCAACGACGCAGCGACGGGGCAAAAAGAACTGCTCTTGGGTAGGCTGTTGGCGTATCAAGGGAAATGTTGCGAGTTTACAGAACACTCGGACAAAGCGCCACAACTGTTTGAGCAGAGTCTCGAAATCTTCCGGCGGCTGGAAGCTTGGCGTGAAACCGCGTTGCCGTTGCATGGCCTGGGTTATATGGCCCACATCAGAGGCGAATACGCACATGCCGAACGATATTTTCAAGACAGTATGGCCATTTACGACGAGACGGGGGACGCTTGGGGGGTTGCCAACGTGCTTGGTAAGCTGTGTCTGGTCGCGCGCAGGCGTGGTGCGTTTTTACAGGCGAAACAGCACGCCCAAGAGGCCCTGGTCATACGCCGCAAGATCGGCGACCAGGTGGGTACAGCTGCTGCTTTGAAGAGTCTGGGGTTGGTTGACTGCGATCTGGGCGAATATGCCGAGGCCAAAGAAGCGCTGCTTGAAGCGCTTGAGATTTGCCGCCAGCTCGACCACAAGGTTGGCATCGCTGATACACTCACCGGCCTCTGCCAGGCGGCTTTTCGCTTGGGAGAAATCGAGGCTGCCCAACAGTTTGGGCAGCAAAGCCTGACAGTTCACCGAGAAATCGGTGACTATTGGGGGGTTGCGATTGCGTTCAACAACCTGGGGCGTATGGCCGCAGAGATCGGCGACCATGCCCAGGCCAAACACCTTTACCAGGAGGGTGTGACCCTGTACCAGCAAATCGGCATCAAATCGGGATTGGCTAACACCCTCGGCAATCTGGGCGAAGCCTGCTGCAATCTGGGCGATTATGCCAGAGCCAGACAATACCTGCACCAAGCATTACAAATCGCTCAAGAACTCGGTGCTATTCCGGCTGTCCTAAAAAACTTGGTTAGCCTGGCCGCTCTGTGGGTACAAGAAGGCAAGACTGTGTACGGCTTGGAACTGCTAGCTTTTGCCATGCACCAGTCCGCTATTACCCAGGACGTCAAAAAACAAGCCATGGCCTTGTCTGTCGAGTTGGCGGCGGACCTCTTACCGGACGTGGTGGCTGAGGCCAAAGCGCGGGGCCAGGCTCACGAGTTGGATGCACTGGTAGCAGAAATCCTGCGCGACGAGGGTGTCACTGTACCTTCGTCACTTGCGGCAAATACACACTCGACCAGCTAACTAGTGTTTCGCGGCGGAAATCCTTCCGCAGTTTTCGGAAACCCTCTGAACGCCCATGCTCGCCAGGGATCGTCAGATCCTGGCTCTGCGCGACGAAAATTGGCTCCGAAAACGGTAAAAACAACGATTTAGGCGGGGATCTGCAAAATCCCACGCGCACAACGCTCGACGCTTGATTCACAAGGAGAAAAACAGATGAGTATTCCCAACGATTACGTCGAACGCACCTATGCTGGTGTGCTGGGTAAGATCATCGGTGTCTACCTGGGCCGCCCCTTTGAGGGCTGGTCCTATGAACGCATTATGAACGAGTTGGGCGAGATTTGGTATTACGTCCACGACAAACTGGACAGCCCGCTCGTGCTGACCGATGATGACATCACTGGCACCTTTACCTTTTTGCGCGCCCTGCCCGACTATGGCAACAGCCGCGACTTGACTCCGGCCCAGATCGGCCAGACCTGGCTCAACTATATCATTGAGGAGCGCGCGATCCTATGGTGGGGTGGCATGGGCAATTCCACCGAACACACTGCTTTCTTGCGGCTGAAGGACGGCATCAAAGCACCCCGTAGTGGCTCGATGGAACTGAACAGCAAGGTAGTATCCGAGCAAATTGGCGCTCAGATATTTATTGATGGTTGGGCGATGGTCGCACCGGGCGATCCGGAACTGGCCGCCGATCTGGCCCGCCGTGCCGCCAGCGTCAGCCACGACGGCGAGGCGATCTATGGCGCGCAGGTGTTGGCAGCGATGGAGGCCCAGGCATTTGTGGAAACTGATGTCGGTAAGCTACTCGACACCGGCGTATCCTTCATCCCCCAGGACTCTGTCATCGCTCGTATGATCGCCGACCTCCGCCAGTGGCGCATCCAGGAGCCTGATTGGCACAAGGGATTCGAGCTTTTGGCCGCCAACTATGGCTATGACAAGTACGGCGGTAACTGCCACATGGTGCCCAACCACGGCCTGATCATCCTCGGCCTGCTCTGGGGCGACGATGATTTTCAAAAGACGCTGATGATCGTCAACACCTGTGGATGGGACACCGATTGTAACTCGGGCAACGTGGGCTGCCTGATGGGCATCAAGAACGGGCTGGCAGGGTTGGACGCCGGCCCCGACTGGCGCGGACCCGTGGCCGACCGGCTCTATTTGCCTGCCGCCGACGGCGGGCGGGCCATCACCGACGCCGTTACCGAGGCTTACCACGTCGCGAATATCGGTCATGCTTTGGCCGGGGAGGAACCGTTGGCGCCCAAGGACGGCGCGCGTTTCCACTTTGAGTTACCTGGCGCGGTGCAGGGCTTTCGGCCAGAAATTGGCACCACACTCAAGGACAAGGTGCGGGTGGAGAATGTTGTTGGATACAGCAAACGCGGGGCACGCAGCTTGGCCATTCACTATCATCACGTGGCTCTGAGGCAAGCGGCTCGTGTGGCTGCTGACACGTTCGTCCCGCTCGAAGCGATTGATATGCCCGGTTACAGCCTCTTGGCCTCGCCCACGCTCTACCCGGGCCAAACGGTGCGGGCTGGCGTGGCTGCCGACGAGGACAACGAGACAGAGGTCACCTGTCGCCTTTACATTCGCACCTACGGCGCCGGCGACGCGCTAGTCGGAACATATGGGCCAGAAACCACCCTGAATCCTGGCACCGAATACGAGTTCGAGTGGCGCATTGGCGATGTGGGCGGCGCGCCGATTGCCGAGATCGGGATAGAGATCAGCAGCCAGCGGCGGGCCGACGGCACCGTTTACCTCGATTACCTGACCTGGGGCGGCGCACCGGACGTGACCCTGACCCGCCCTGTAGATGGCGGCACGATGTGGCAGCGGGCTTGGGTGAACGGCGTGGACAGGTACGGCTCCCGGTGGACCGAACCTTACCGGCTGGTGCAGAGCTATGGCACCGGCCTGTTGATGCAGGGCACGCGTGAGTGGAGCGATTACCACGTCAGTGCCGATGTGACACCGCACATGGTCAAATCTGCCGGCATTGCTGCCCGGGTGCAGGGTATGCGCCGCTACTATGCCCTGTTGCTCTGCAATGACGACAAGGCCCGCTTGGTCAAAGCGTTGGATGGGAACACGGTTTTGGCCGAGGCGGACTTTACGTGGGAGTTTGGCGAGACTCGCGATCTCGCCATAAAAGTTGTGGGTACCCAACTGCGGGCCTGGATCGACGATCAGCAGATATTTGACATAGACGACACCGACAGGCCTCTCACAGGCGGCGCAGTCGCCCTGGTCTGTGAGGAGGGGCGCACAGCCACTCAAGTCGTCACGGTAAGACCGGTGAGATAACGCGCGGCGGATAACCCGCGAGCACGCAGTGTAAAATGCGAAGCGAAGCGAGTATTTTATGCTGCAGCGCAGAGGGTTCATCCGCTGGTTCGGCGGCGGAGCGGGTCTTGATGCTCGACAGTCGCCGTTTAGGATATCCAAAGTGTTTGTTGCAATGACCATGCGTACTCGACAGCGCTGTCCGACGAAGCAGTGGATTCCGCCGCGCGTTCGGCGGGGAAGCCTCCCCCGCTTTTTGGGGGAGAGCGGAGCCGCCGAACCAGCCAGTTAGCGGACTACACAGATGGGATATGTACGGTAAGCTGCTTGATGCGACCATCGCGGCGCAAGATATGCTGGCTGGTTTCTGCGTCCAAATCACCTCCCGTCACCTCATGCACACGACCATCCGCATAGTGAACGTCTATCTTTTTTTCATCGGCAGCGACGTACACGATAGGCACCTGGCAAAAGGTGTAGGCCAATGAACCGGTTGGCAGTTCGATAGACTGTTTCTGACCGTGTACGTCAATGTACTCAAAGACGGTTGCTTTGCTGATAAACTCTTGTTTTCTCAGCAATACAGGACGGAAAGAGATAACACCTCGCTCGACGAATATCCCCAACTCTCCCATCCGCGTCAAAAGTTCTTCCTTTACTTGACCGGTCATACCGGGCTGTTTGGCGCCTTGCTCTTCCGGAGTATGAGAATACGGATCGGTTGGAAAAGCGCCGTAAACGTCCGGTGGTTTGTTAAAACCAATGCCCTGACGGATATCATAGTACGCATCTGCCAGTGCCTGGACAGTCGCCTGCGCTTTTCCACGTTCGGCAGCCTGGAAAAACACCTCCTGAGCCGCAAGTAAGAGTTTAGATACCATGTGCCAATAGATGCTGCCCAGGCCTTCGTAGGCAAAGAACGTCCCGGAACGACCGGTAAATGCGCTGTGGTTGAACACCTTTTCGAACAATTCGAGGATCTGGTCGGTTTCCGCATCTACCAGTGGTGCATAATACTCACACAATCTCAGTTCTAGCAGCGCCCGCCCCACATCATGGGTATTCCGAAAGCTACCATTAAAATGGTAGATGCCATTTTCATCCCTGTTCATTAGCCTGCGGTCGCCTCTCTCCATTAGCATTGTTATCAACGCCGAGTCTCGGACATCCTCCGCAGACAAACAATTTTTGTGCATAAAGCCCGGCAGATCCCGGTCGGGATAGAGCATATAGCTGTGTTGGTCTGCGCGGTACATTTTGCTGTTTCTCACGCTCTGCAAAAGAACGAGTGATCGCTCTCCTGACAGCAGACCAGATGACAAGACCGCAACTTGTCCTTCGAGCATTTCGTACAAATAACTGATCGATGCGATGTTAGTGTCGAGATGGAGCACATTGTAGGTGTGATACAGGTGGTCGGGTCGCTCGTTCGCCTCTATGGTGTGTTCTGCGTATTGCTGGGCCAGGTCCAGAAACGCCAGCAGCCTATCCAGGTTCAGGGGGATGAATTCTCCCGAGATGCCGCTCTGGTAAATGTTCCAACGATAGTCGCTGCCTGCCTGCCCGAGTTCGTCCATCACGGCTCGGCGCTGTCTGTCATCAAGCGAAGTGTGCAGCATCTCTTTGTATTTTTCCAGAACATTGTATACAACGTCCAGCAAGACTTTTATTTCCAATGTGAGATCTATTTCTGTCAGCCCCGAGCCTGCACACAAATCCCGACAAAAGACAATGAATCGGCGCAGGTAGCACACTGTAACAACAGACAACCCCTTGCCCACCAGTGCGTTGTTTGCGTCGTTCCACTCGGGGCGCTGTGTGTTCATCCAGATGCCGCCTTTAGGTACAAAATTGGACAGTTTGGCCAGCAGCAGAATCAGTAGCTTTTCCGCCAGGTTGACGTGAAAGACACGACGATCAACATCCAAGATCAGCTTGCCATCCGTTCCTATTTCCTTTACGGTTTCCTGGATCTCTTGATCCAACGCGCGATCGAAAAGGATCGTATCGTACGGGTCCTCCAACAACGCGGCGTATTTCTTGATCCGGTAGGGCACGTTGGCGTGACTGAACATCTTGCGCTCTAGCATGGTTTCTAGTCTACCAGGGTGATACTTTGTCGAGATCTCGAGTAGTTTTTGCAAATAGATGATCTGGTGATCGCTCCAATATCCAATGTTCGCCCAGGGATCATCCGGCGACGGCGCTTCCCATTCGATGCCATCACGGGTCACCCGATACGGGTTATAGCCGTCGGCAGTCGTCGCATTGAGGAATTTGCAGATTATCCCATCGATAAATTCAGGGTACGAGCAGGCCAAGGGTTCCCAATTCTGAAAGATGTCGCGCCAGTTGCCCTGATAATCCAGTTTTCGGGTGCCGTCCGGGTTTTTTACATTGATCGAGAATCGATTCCAGGGGCGGCTTGGGTCGCCATGCCTGCGGCTGAACGTGAGCGGTAAGTATTCGTAACACAGGCGCTCGAGATCTGCCGACCGGGTTCTAGCAGCGCGCTCGAGCAAATCACTGACGTCGAGTCTTGCCGGGAGTGCGGCAAAGAATTTTCGATGCGAGTGCAGTGCGTTGCGGTTTCGGGTCTCTATGAATTCGCACAGATCTACTTTGCTCATGTGGTGATTGTCCACGAAAATCCCGCCACGCATAATGTTGAACAGCACGTTGGAGAAATGATGTGTCGCACTGAGATGATCGCCCGAAACTTGCAAGCCATCCGCGTTGGCACCAAGTGCAACCAGATCCGCAGTGCTCTCGTCAATATCACAATCAATCTGTGCTTGCAGTTCCGCCCGATCACCCTTGAGCGCGTTGATGATCGAGACAACATCGCTGCTGTCCTGATTGACTTGGGCCACGATGTGCCACTCTCGCTCCGCGCCGCCATCCAGTTCAAACTCGGCGTTCACAAGATACGCACCGCGATGCCCACGGACATCGGTTTCTTGGGTAATGGTCAACCCGCGCCGCATGTTCTCCAACTGCAACGAGGATAACAGGTATCGGGCCTGTTCAAATCCTACCTGCCAAGCTATAGTTGCTTTGAGTGACTCGCTGGGTTCTGCCAGGTCCGTCAACGTGGAACTGAGGGCAAAGATGCCCAGTCCGGTTTCAGGATCAAGCTCGTTGCGTTTGTACGCATTGAGTAGATTGCTAAGGGAGGTTTGAAGTGCGGTCGTGGCACCATAGGGCAGCAGGTTTTGCAGCCCGTCGACCAGGTTCACGGAGCAGCGATCTGCCGAGCTATTTCTCAGCCACGTGGATTTGACGAATCCATATTTCTCACTGGTCCGCCATGCGTAGCGATAGGTCATGTCCAGATCGTCGTTTATCTCCTCAAAGACGAGTTTGTTGCCATGGACGTTTTTGTACAAATTCCTCTGGACGCGATACAGGCCCGCGTATTTTGTCGAAAAGGGTTCCCATAGATAGGTGCGGCTACCCTTGGTTATCAACAGGATGGCTTTGTGCCCCGTGTTTTCAGAATTCTCTGTAATTCTGTCATCGGTATAGTAGGGAAACAGGGCTGATTCGGCATTGTGCCGCCCGGCAGAGAGGCCGCCAGTGCTCGAAATGAATATCCAATGGTCCGAGCTACTGACCAGGTTCATAAAGAATGGCGGCATCTGATCATAGTTCCTGATGCAGTAATACTGTTCGCCAAGCAAGGTGACATATTCACCTTTTGCCTTGCCACGGGTATGATGGCAGGCAGAATTCCCGACGTAAATCCTTTGACTTTGAGTGGTCATGGTGTGTACTCCTTTTCCGTGATCAAAGTTAAATGTCAACCAGCTTACTCTACAATCAGCAGTTTTGCCTCATTCTACCACAAAATGAAGCAATTGTGTTCAAGTATAGAATGGATGTGCTTTTCAGCCAGGACAGCGCGCGGTTCAAGGGCAACCAATAGCACCTTGTGAAAGATGGTCAACACAAAATGGGCCTGGAGACTCTCTCCAGGCCCGTGATCTTGTGCAATCTGGCTCATAGTAGACGATTCATCGCCCTACAAACCGGTTATGGTCTCAGCACCGTCGGCAGTGCAGGCATCTCTTGGGCGTAGAGCTGGTCGCTGACGTTGCGCATGATGACCGGCAGGTAGATGTTGTATGCGCCCGGCTCTGCGGCCTCTCCCACGATCAGTTCGAGCTCGACAGTCTTTGTTTCGCCCGCGCTCTCAGCGGTGACCGCCAGCAGGTAGACGCCGTTGGGCGTCGTGGTGGCGGTGTCTACGGACAGGGTGGCGGTGCCGTCACTGCTCAACGTGACGCTGTGTTCCAGCGCGCCGGTGGTGCGCAGGCCGACCGTTCCGCCGTTGGGCGCGACGCCCGGATCGACGCGCAGGGTGACCGGCGATGCCCAGCCGTCCAGCAGCGCCACGTCGAGGGCGAACTCGGCCGTCTGGGTGGCGCTGATGGTCTGCTGGGTGGTCTGGGGTGTGATGGCATATTCTGGCTCGACCACGGTCACGACCACGTCAAAGGTTTGGCGCTGCGGACCGTCGTCGGCGCGGAGGGTAAAGGTGTAGGTGCCGCGGGCGGCCTGTGGCGCGCTCATCAGGTGCAGGGTTGTCTGTGCACCGGCGGTGAGGGTGTCGGCGTCAAAGCTGGCCTGCACACCCAGGGGCAGCCCCAGCACGTCCAGTTGGATGTCGGCGCTGTGGCCGTCGTAGCCGATGGCGTCCAACGTCAGGCTGGTGCCCGCCGGGGTCAGAGTGGGGGCGAGGGTGGAGAGCAGGACGTCAAAGGATGGAGCGATGACCGAGGGCGACAGGTCTAGCGCGTGTTCCGCGCCGCCGCCCCAGGCCAGCAATGTGGCGGTGTAGACACCGTTGAACATGTATTCGCTGGCCGAGATCCAGACCGTAGCCGTCACGCCTGCCGTCGTGGGTGTAACCACGTCTGGCTCTACCCGCAGGCCCAGGCCGCCCGAGTAGCCGCCGGGCAGCAGTGCGACGGTGGCCGGATACGGATCCAGGCCGGTGGTGACGCTGACCACGATAGACGTCATCGTGCCGATGTCGAGGGCTGGCAGCGCCGTCATCTGTGTGAGGGCGAACTCTGCCAGCGCGCTCGCGACGGTGACCTGGCCGCCCAGGCTGTACTGCTTGGTCTCATAGTCAAAGGCCAGCACGGTAAAGGTGTACGTCTCGCCCGGATTGAGGTTGGTCACGGTGTAGGCGCCGCTTTCCGCGCTCACAGTGTAGGCCCGCGTGGCCCCGTCCACTCTGGATTCTATTTGCAGTATGTGGCTGTTCAGGTCCACGTGGGGGAAGGCGTCCCAGGTGAGGGTCGCTTGCCGGTAGATGTTTTCCGCCACCTGCGGGTTACCGGCCCACGATGCGGGCCAGGTGTGGCTCACCACCAACGTCGTGGTGGGAATTTCCACCAGTATCGGGTGGACAAAATCATTCACGCGGACCTGGAGTTGGTAGACGCCGCTGGGCAAGTCGCTATAGTCAAAGTTGAGGGTTTGGGTGACGCCGTTGATCCAGCCGGGATCGACGGTGTTGGTGAGCACCGTCAGGGTGCGGAACGTGCTCGGTTCTGGATCGGCGGATTCAGTCACCGGTATCTCGATGGTCTCGGTGAGGCCGCTGCTCAAGGTGATGACCTGGGTCATGGTAATGACGTCCTCTTTGGAAGCGGTCAGTTCTCGCGCGTAGGAGAGCTGCCCCAGCCGGAACTCGACCTGCGTCTTTGGATCAAAGCCATCCACATGCCACGTCACCGTAGCTTGGTCGGTGGCGGTGATGAGGTTCACGCCGTAGAGCGCGGTTTCCGGCATTAGGCCCTGCATCTCGAAGCGATAGTCGTCGGTGATGACGCCGGCGTTGTGCAGCGTGATCTGCCAGGTGCCCGTCATCGCGTCCTCCAGCGAGAGGATGTCGGTGCGCAGCCACTCGATGGGCGTGTCCACGCCCGCCAGCAGCGTGAGGCCGCCGTCATCCACCAGGTAGAGCGTGGTGGCACCGTCGGCCAGGGGTACGTCGGTCGCGGTGAGCAGCACGTTGGACGTCCCGGCCTGGTTCACGGTCACGGTGTGGGCGCGGGTGTCGGCGACGGCATAGTCGCCCACCTCGCCATAGTCCAGCGTCGAGGCCAGTGTGGTGGTGATGGTATCGGTGTAGGCCGCCGTCACGTCGACCGCCGGGGCGGTGGGGGCCAGGTGCGCCAGCCGCAGCAGGCTATCGCCTTGCAGCTTGGCGGTGGCGTTGGTCTCGGTGAATACGTGGAGGACCGGTACGCCACCATCCTCGACCAGCGCCAGGGCATAGTCGACGCCGTCGGTCATCACCAGGGTGGCGGTGACCAGCGGGCTGACGCCCTGCATCACGGCCACGTCGTAGACGCCCACAGCCAGCGGCCAGTCTGCGGTGACCGTCGCCGGCGACACACTGCTAAAGGGTGTCTCGGCGCCCACGTCCAGATCGACGCTGCCCAGGCCGGACGCCGCGTGTACAAAGCGAATCTGGCCTACCGGCCCGGCGTCTTGCACCATCTGAGCTACCAGATCGCCCGTGGACGTCTCAAAGACAAAGAGAGTGTTGGTGCTATAGGGTTCGAGTTGGACGTGGTCGGCGTCGAACAACCAATCGCCCGTGTCCTGATCCAGGAACTCGAAACTGTAGCCCTGGGGCATGAGGCCCTGGTAGTCGCTGACCATGCCATAGCCCACGTCCACGAACACGTCTCGACCAAAGATCTGGCTGACCTTGAGGTTGGGGGCATTGGGCGCGGCGTGGATCATCCGGGTGTAGGCATCGTCGTCGCCGCGCGGGGTGTTGTCGTCGATCACGGCCCAGGCGTAGACGCTGCCCGGCGCGCCCGCGGCTAGCAGTGTGACGTCCTGCCCGGCGATGAGGGCCATTGAGGTCTGCGCCACGACGTTGGTCGTGCCAGCCTCGCGGAAGGTGAGGGTATAGTTGCCGGGCGCGAGGGCAGCATAAGTGGTAGTGTCGGTAAAGGTGAGGTCACCAAAGATCTGCACGTCCCCACCCCCATCGTCGGCCCAAAGGTCCAAGCGCAACAGAGTTGCGCCGTCTACCGCGTGGACGGCCCGCAGCCCCGCCTGACCCTGCGCGGCCCGCAGGCTCTGCCCCGCGACGACGCGCGGCAGGCTGTACGAGTTGACGACGAGGCCCCGTCCCGACATTCCGTCTATACCTTCATACACGCTGCCATCGGGCGCGGTGATGGTCATTGTGAGGGTGTCGTTGGTGGTCTGCAACAGGGCGGTGGCGTTGGTGTCATAGCCCACGGCCACATCGACCACCACGTCTTGGGCGGTGGGAAAGTGGAGCGCGGGGTCCACGTTGAGGGGCATGAAACGGTCACCTACGTCTCCAGTCGCCTGACGGGCCGCGATCTGTGTCCGCGCTTGCTGCGCTTGCTGCACGCGGGTGCGGGTGACCAATTGGTAGCTGCTCGTATCGCTGCCCCAGGCGAAATCGAACCCGCCATCACCATAGCCGGCAAAGGCGCTGATGAGGATCACGTCCGGCACGCCCGGAATCCAGTCAATGAAACCGGGTATGTCAAAGCTGAGATAGATCTTGAATCCCCACTTGTTACCGCCGCTCGATCTGTCGAACTTGCCAAACTCGGCCCCCAGGTCAAACTTGATACCCTCATCGGGGAGCCCTGTCCATATATCCTGCAACGATATGCCGATCCTGACCCCGAGCTTGCCCGTCATGTTAAAGCCGCGCGAATCCTCCCAGGCGTGGGCTTCGGCTTCAAAGTCGCGCATAAATGTGCCCAGACGTGGCACAGTTAGATAGGCATCCAAGCCGTCCTGGGCATCCATCGTCAGGCTGCCGTTACCGAGTTCGATCCGGTCAAAGAGGGTGACAACGCCATCCAGGGCAAAGGTCCAGGGTGATTCCCAGGCTTCGACGGTGTACTCGTCGGTGCGCTCTTCCCAGTACCAGTCTGCAACGCAGGGCTGCGTACTAGCACCCACCTGATAATTTTGAATATTACTGACCCAGGCCAATCTTTCATCACCAGCGTAGAATTCTTGGGATTGGCATGGGATAGTGCACTCATCCGAGTAATGAGCACGAGTATTAGGGTCGCTGAACTCCTCGTTTCCTAGCCTTGAGTAATTTCTGTCATAGACCACTATCTCCCGCAAACCAAGGCGGCCACAATGATCATTCTGTATCCGTATGTAACGCACAGCTATCCATCCAGACGAATCCATATCGCTATTATACCATCTTGTAAAACCATCCCATTCCTCTAGAGCGGGTTCCCAATAGCGATGATACACACCCGACCGGAATATCGTCTCCTCCACATAGTCATCATGGGGAATCGGATTGGCCGAAGCCAAGATGTAAAAGTCGTGCAGCGGCATGGATGCAGAGGTCCCCATATAGATGTTATCAACGATGTACCTCTTACCCAAATCCACCTCCCACCAGGCATTGCATTGATCGGTTGTCCTCGCAGACGTTCGAAGACTGCCATCTACGGCATAGTGCGATTCTTCTAGTATGGTGGAGAAAACGACCGAAGTGCTGGATTGCCGGGTGGGCTTGTTATGCGCCAGGTTGGGTCGTCCTTCGACTTTCACTTCGGCCAGCGAAAGGTATTGATCCTTGTCCAGCAATTGTATGCGCACGTAGCGTCCGTATGCCCATCCGTGATAGTCTTCATCATCGTCGTTGTAGAACGTATCCCAAGACCTCTCAAGGAAAGTGCCACCATAGTACCAAAGATACCGAACCTCGGAACGTGCGCTAGATGTCCCCGGGTCGGCATCATCATCAAAGGGGGTGGGAGAGATCATGACATAGAAACGGGTCAAGCGTTCTTTGCAGCAATCGCTGCGATTTTTGATGTAGATTCTGTCAATTTCAGATATGGTTCCTAAATCTACTTCCCACCAATCATATTCGTTAGGATCATTCGCGGTAGATGTAACTGAACCATAACTATAATTCGATTGTAGGTTGCCATCTACGGCACGGTCGGCTGTGGAGGTGCCTTCGAAAGTGCTAGATTGCCGGGCATGCTTTCCGTATGCCAAGTTTTGCACTTCCCCACATGTTTCTGCATATACAAAACCATTATTACCGGTCAGGAAGACCGGTACCGGCTTTGAACTCGAGAAAGGAAGCACGAACGTGCGTGGGCGTGTCCCCGAAAGCCAGGGGTTGTGTATTTCTGGTTCGGTATTGTAATTGACCTCGACGTGGGGATGATGTGGCTCGTCAGTGCTGTGGTGAATCTTACCAGCACTAAAATCGGTAGTATATGCATAATAGGGTTCTCCGCCAAAGGTTTGTCTATTCATCCAGAACTTTCCGGTATAGTCGCTCTGCCTGGCGCGATAATTAAAGGGCTCGGGTATGGAAAGCGGTCTGACGACCTGATAATGGTCAGGCAGCCCCAAATTGGTATAGGCGTTATCGTACACTTCGCGAGTTCTGTCGCGCGTATAGTCGTAGATGGAGCGCCCCGTGACGCGGAAATAGGGCACGTCAAAGCCCATGTAGGCGTTGAGCGTCGCCTGGATGATGCGCCCCAACCCCGGAATCTCCTTGCCAAACGCCAACCCGACCGTCACCCGGATCTCGGTGGAATCCTGGCTCAGGCCACTGATGCTGCCCGAAGCTCCCGTAAGATAAGCGCCGCTACTCCCCAGAGGAATTTCGGCCTCCAAACTCACCTCAACACTTTCCAGTTGAATGCCGGTCGGGGCGCGGGGGATGGCGGGTGCGAGCAAGTGCGCGAGTTCGTCCGACTGCAGATTCTCCCCACCGACGATGAGTTGGTTTTCCAGCAGCGTTGGATCCAGCGGGACGACCGCCGGCAAATCGCTGTCTTTTGCCGTCAACGGTTCTCCAGTCACTGCATCCAAGGGCACGCCATAGAGTGCCTGACGTCCCAGGGAATCGCTCACCAGGACCACCGCGATGGAGAGAGAACCATCGTCCTTGAGGGGAAAGGTGCCGCTGGCGCCGATCTGGTAGGTGCCATCAGGCATCTTGTTCAGGCTGCCGCTCAGGGACATACGGAATTTCCCAAAGCCCAACTCGGGCAGGTTGATTTCTGCCCCGGTCAGTGAAGTCTGGTCGGGGGGGGTAAAACTCACGCCGTACAATGAAGCTCCGACGTCATAGGGGAAGGGTGCCCCCACAGTCAGGGAAATAGACTTGGCCGTAAAGATACCGTTGTTAACGGTCGCCCCGGAGACGCCGGCGGTAAAGCCGACCAGAGTAAAGTCAAAAGCTTCGATATTCCCCGAAACCTGGTCATTGCTGCCCATGGATAACTCACCGGTCACGTTAAAACTCTGTCCGCCCACCTCCATACCGATATTGCCACGCAGGGTGAGGAAGAGTTCGTCTCCGCTCTTGTGAATCTTTGCCGATGAGACTTTGAAACTCGCCTTGACGCTGCCGCTGCCAAACTCGAGATCGCCCAAGCCGGTGGTGTCAACCTCGACGCCCCCACTGCATATTGGATCAGGCGTGTAAATTGTTCTACTACCGCCGCCGAGGATATCCGGCAGGTGCCAGGTGAGGCTGGAGGCATTGATGCATCCATCTGAAGAAAGCGAGACGCCGCTGAGGCTGACGTTGGCATTGGCGATGTCAAGGTCTACATTCGGGTTCCAACTGGCCAGTTCGGCAATCTGCGATGGGCTGATGTAATTATTGTAGATGCGTAGCTCATCCATCCAGCCGTGAAGTTTGTTGTTGTATACTGCATCGGCACCCACGGTCAACTGCTTCTCGGTGGCGAAACCCGCACTCCAGTCCTGGGCCGTAAAGTCGACCATTTGCCCGTTGTGAAACAAGCCTACTGCAACGCGCGTGTTGCCAGAGGTGTAGGTCCTGACCCGCACCGCAAAGTGATGCCACTGACCATCACAGATATTAATGGTAGGCCTTATACTAATAGAAGCCGAACCATCCCCTGCATCAAAAACCAGGTATTCTTCAGCATCACTACACCAGGTGCCAAAGGTAAAGCCTGAATTTGCTCCTGATTCCCAATCCTGGTTGGAAACGAAGGCTGTATAGCCGGCTTTCTCGGCCGCCTTGAACCAAAAAGCGATGCTCCAGGCATCCCCTGAGTCGGTCCCCAGGTCAAGGCCGCACCGCCAATCTAGACCATAGCCCAGTGTCTTCAAATAGTCGTTGCCATCAAAGTACACGGCCTTGCCTAGGCCTGGCTGGCCCGTTTGCAACGGAGGACCTGTGCCGTAGTCGTATAGTCCGCAGTCGGGATACTCTGAAATCTGGTTGGCAAAGTCGTTCGATTCCACCATCTTCTCAAAGGGAAAGTACGCCACCATATCTGTATTGACGTCGTCCGGCGACGAGGAGGAAGACGGGGTCCGGCTCGCGCTCCCGCCCGGTTGCAGGGCCGCCGGGCCCAGGTTAAAGTCCTCGATCGTCTGGTGGTTCTGGGCCATATCGAGCACCAGGTCGCCCTTGAAATTCGCCAGGGTGTAGCCCGCCTCCGCCTCGGCCACCGTGCCCACCGGATTACGGATGGTGAACAGGCCGCCGTCGGGCACAATATCGGGCAAGGCCAACGTCTGCCCCACCAGGCTCAGGCCGTCCTGGGTCACACCGACGTTGTCCAGGTAGAGCGCGCCGCCGCCCAATGTGGCGTGGATTTGCAGCGCCGCGTGCGGGGCGAACAGCCCCACGTTATCCAGCGTCACCGGCTGCAAGAGCGATGTCAGATGATCGACCATGAGCGTCACCTGGGCCAGGCCGTCGCCACGCTCGGCCACGGTGCCGTCGCTGCCTAGCTTGAAGGCCACGCCGGGTATCGCCTCGTACACGCCGGGGATGCCGGGCGTAAAGGTCTGCGTCACGGTGAAGGGGTGTGTGAGGTTGTAGGTCAGCACGCCCTGGGCCAACAGTTCGTAGCCCACGCCGGCGCGGGCCAACATGGCCTCGGTCGCGCCCAGGCGTAGAACAGCACCGTCGCCGTACAGCACCTCAAAGGGTGCGTTGGCATCGCCGCCAAAGTGTGGGCCGGGTGTCACGTTAAAGGCCAGCGGTACGTCGCCCTGGGCGTCACCGCCAGAAAAGGCCAGGGTGGCCTGCCCCGTCACCGCGCCCGTCAAAAGGTCGAGTTGGCCGATGGCGGCGTTCCCGGCCACCGGGAACCCGGCCACGTGGGCCAGTGGGGCATAGTCGGCCCCAGTACCTGGGGAACCCAAGCCGGTGGTGGCGTCGGCCGTAAAGCTGCCGTCAAAGAGGGCATAGTCGCCGCGCACCATGCGCAGTTCGCCGCTGGCGCTCAGGATATTGCTGGCGTCAAAGTCGAGGGTGCTGCTTGCGCCCGCCAGGTAGAAATGCTCGCCGATGACGACGTCGCCGGTGGCGCGGGTCACGCCGCCGCCTTGGTCCGTAAAGCTGTCGGCAGTGAGGGTCAGCGCGCCCACGGTCTGCGAGCTGCGTGGGCCGCTCACGGTCAGAGCAACCGTGGCCTGATTGTCGCCGGTGTTGGGGTCGGTCTTGGTGGTGCTGAGGGTCGCGTCGGCGGTCACGTCGCTGGTGCTGGCGGGCGTGAGGCCCACGTTGAGCACCAGCGTGGCGCTGGCTCCGGCAGGCAGGTCGGCCAGGGCGCAGGTGATGTCGCTCATACCGGTGCAAGAGCCACCGGAAATCACGGTCGCGGCGTCGGGCGCGATGCTCCAGGCATCGTCGAGCACCAGGCCGGTGGCTACCGCCGGTCCGGCGTTGGTCACGGTATAGATGAGGGTCACGGCCTGGGCTTCTCCAGCACGTAAAGTGCTGGGGCGCACGCCGCGGCTCAGGCTCACGTCGGCCTCGGTGGTGGCAGCGTTCACGGTCACATTCACCGTGGCGGTGGCCTGATGTTCGCCGTCGCTCACGGTATAGGTAAAGCTGTCGATGCCGCTAAAGCCGGGGGCGGGGTCGTAGAGCAGGGCGCTGTAGAGGGCGTTGGCCTCGGCCTGCGCCCCGGCCTGCGCGGGCGCGCCCACCGCCACGATGAGCAAGCGGTCGCCGTCGGGGTCGCTGTCGTTGCCCAAGACGGCAAAAGCGTTGCCTTGGGTGTCGGCGTCCACGGCAAAGGCGTCGTCTGCGGCCGTGGGCGGGTGGTTGGGTTCGAGCACCTGGAGGCGAACCATAGCCGTCATTGTGGCGATGCCATCGTCAGCCGCGTAGACAAAGCTGTCCGCGCCGCTGAAATCAGTGTCCGGCGTGTAGAGAATGGCGCTGCCGTCTGGCGCTGCGGCTGCGCTGCCGTTCGCGGGTTGCGCCACCACACTGGCGGTCAAGAGATCGCCGTCGGGGTCGCGGTCGTTGGCCAAAACGTCCAGCCGGTTGTCGCTGCTGTTGCCGCCCGCAAAAAAGCTATCGTCCTGCGCTTCGGGGGCGTCGTTGGGTCCGGCCAGCACGGTCACGGTCACGTTGCCCTGCACCGTAACCATCCCATCACTGACGGCGTAGGTAAAGGTATCGCTGCCGGCAAAGTCCACAAAAGGTGTGTAGGTGATGACGGTCAGGGCCATCGGGGCCAATACTCTGGCGCGCACAGTCGTGGTTTCCTCGTCCGTCGCAGTGATGATGGCAGAACCGTTGAGGGGCAGGCCCACGCCGGTGAGGGTGAGGGTGCCACCGTCGATGTCGCTGTCGTTGAGCAGCACGGCCAGCGGGTTCTGCTGGCTATCCTCCGTCACGGTAAAGGCATCGCCCACGACCACGGGCGGGTCGTTGACGGCGTTCACCGTCACGCTCACCGTGGCATTATCGTCGAACAGGCCGTCGCTGACGGTATAGGTAAAGGTATCGCTGCCGAAATAGTTGGCGGTCGGGGTATAGATCACCGTGCCGGTGGTCGGATGCTGGATGCTGACACTGCCGTGCATCGCTGCCCCAACGGCGGTGAGGGTGAGGGGATCGCCTTCCGGCTCGGTGTCGTTGTTGAGCAGGTACATCACATGGCCACCGGCGTCCTCATAGACCGTCACCGGGTCGTCCACTGCTTGGGGTGCTTGGTCGTTGACGGCCTGCACCCGCACCTGTACCAGGGCGGTCGTAGCGGCATTGCCGTCACTGACGGTGTAGGTGAAACTATCGCTCCCGAAAAAGTCCGCGTCGGGCGAGTAAAGCACGGTCGTCCCAGAGATCGCGTTCGTCCCGTGCGCAGGCGTTCCGAGAGCGGTGAGGGTCAGGTCCTCCGGATAGTCGTTGTCGTTGTCCAGCACGTCGAGGACGTTGTCCACGCTGTCCTCGTCCACCTCGTACTCGTCCCGCACGGGGTAGGGCGGATCGTTGGACACGGTGAGGGTAAAGGCCTGGGCGGTCGTCGCGGCCCACACGTCCTCAAGCTGCAAGACGACGGGATGGTCGCCCAGATCGGCAAAGGTGGGCGTACCGGTGATGATGCCGCCGCCGCTGCCGTGGTCCACAAAGCTCAGCCAACCGGGCAACGTGGGCGCGGTGAGGGTGATGACGTCGCCATCGGCGTCGGTGGACGTGATCTCGTAGGTGTAGCTGATGTTGCTGACGAGGTCGGTGGGAGAGTTGCTGTCAAAGCGCGGCGCGTCGTTGACGTTGCTCACGGTGATGGTAAAGGTCTGGGTGGCGGCCGCACCGCCTCTGTCCTCCACGTGCAATGCCACGCCGCGGTCGCCCACATCATCGTCGCCTGGCCTGCCGCTGAGCACGCCGGTGCCGTCGCCGTTATCAATGAGCCGCAACCAGCCCGGCAAGTCTTCCAGTGGCGCGGTGAGGGTGAGCACGTCGCCCACGTTGGGGTCGGTGGTGGTGACGGTGTAGGTGTAGAGCGCGCCCTCTGTCGCCGTCAGCACGGGGGAACTGGTAAAGCTGGGTGGCTGGTTGGCGCTAGCATCCTGTACCGTTATGACAAAATCTTGGGTATCGGTCAGGCCGCCGCTGTCGGTGACCCGCAAACTGATGGCGTGTGTGCCCACGTCCGGAGCTGTGGGCGTGCCAGAGAGCACAGCCGTGCCGTCGCCGTTGTCGGTGAGCGTCAACCAGGTCGGTGAAACCGGCGCGGTGATAAACAACGTGTCGCCCGCGTCGGGGTCTGTGGTAGAGATGGCATAAGTGTAGGTCACGTCCTCCGTCGCTGCCGTTACGGGTGTGCTGGTGAAGGTCGGGGCGTTGGGGCTGCTCCCTACGGTCAGGCCCACCGCCGCGCTGTTGTTACGCAGGAGCGTGTCTGTCTCGGCCGTGGTGATGGTGGCGGTATTGGTGATCCGCGTCCCGGCGACCAGCGGATCGGTCAGTACGCCGCTCATCGTGATGACACCGCCTGCGCCCGGCGCGACGCTTGCCGCTTGCCAGGTATAGAGATTGCCCAGGCTGGTCTGGGTCAGGGCCACGCCGCTGCTGACGACGGCCTGGATGGAGACTTGGGCCGGGATCACATCGGTGATTACGACGCTTGTCGCGGAGGTATAGTGCCCCTGGTGGATAAAGTTGAGCATGTACGTCAGTGCCTGACCGGGAAAGCCCAAGCTGTCTACGGTTTTGGCGATGGATAAATCCACGCCAGGGTATGCTTCATACGCGCCGATCTCACACGCGCCATTCTGCGGGCGGGCAATGCCTCGCTGGTCGGTGGTCACCGTCGTGCCGCAGCCGTTGACGCCATTGGGGATGGCGTCCTGGGCCGGAGAACCATCCGGGATCGGCTGCACCTGGGTATCCCCGCCATAGTCGCCCAGCGGGCGGAGCAAGGGGTCAGTCCCGGTGATGTTATTGGTCACCGTTCCACTGACGACACAACCGGTGGTATCTTTGAGCAGATTGTAATCGCCAGAGACAATTGTGCCATAGCAGTCGGGGGCGTCGCCGGTCAGGTCGGCGTTGTCGGCCACCAGGGTGTTGGTGATGATAAAGACGCTATCACCACTGGCGTAAATACCGCCGCCGTCGCCGTCGTTATTCCCATCACTGTCGGCCGTATTCCCGGCCAGGGTAACGTTGAGCAAGGTGATGGAACCGCTGCTGCTGGCAATGCCGCCGCCGTGTTTCTTGGCGGTGTTGTTGCTCACAGTAGTGTTGATCAGGGTCACATCACACGCAAGGCCGGTGCCGCCGAGCTCCATGCTAAGACCACCACCATTACCGTCGCTGCTATTCCCGCTGATGGTACTATCAGTTATGTGTATCACATCGCTGGAACTATAGGCGATGGCACCCCCATAACCCCAGCCAGTAGAGTTACCACTGATGATTGTATTGGTCATCACCAGCGACACCGGCGAGACAATCGCCCCTCCGTTTTCGCCGGCCGAATTGTCGCGAATGGTGCTGTTTTCTACCACAAAAGCCGTATTATCGCCGCCCATCATCACACCGGCCGCTGTTCCCGCCGAGTTGTTGTTGATATCGCAGTTTTGAAAGTGGATGGAACCGTTGTCCAGCCAGGCGACACCGCCTGCCCAATCAGCGTGATTGCCGCTGATGGTGCTGTTGGTAATGACATTTGCGCCAGCAAGATTCATCAGAAAACCACCAGCCGAATTGGCTGAATTGTTGCTCAACAGACTATGGATGATGGTCAGGCTGCTGAAATTATTGTATACTCCGCCACCCTGCTGACTTGCAACATTGTTGGTGATCACCACGCCGGTCATTGTCAGTGCACTGCTGGTGTGAACTGCGCCGCCAAAGTCTGCATTGCCGCCGGTCAGGGTCAGGTCTTGCAGGTTGATGTTATTGCTGCTGCCGGTCACGTGGAAAATGCGGTCCACTTGATTGGCATCGATGATGGTTGTGGCCGAACTTACCCCCTGGAAGATAATGTCACTGCTGATGTCCAGGTCGCCGGTGGCATTAACATCTTCGGCCGTGCCGGTGATGACCAGGGTGTAGGTGCCGGCGGGCAGGCTGACGATGTCCGCGCCGCTGCCGGCGGGGCAGTCAGGGTACGTGGCTGCGTCGTCGTTGGCGTTGGTGATCGCTTCGCGCAACGAGCATTGGCCGTTGGTACTCAACTCGTCAACCGTGGACGACACCACGATGGTCGCCAGCGGCGCGAGGGGAGCGCGTGGCCCCCTCGTCACTTGTTCAACGGCGTCATCCGCCATCGGGATCAATTCATCCTCTGGCGGCCACTCGGCACGCGCGGTGGGGATCAAGATCAGGCTCAAAGCCACCAGAGCCAAAAGCAAAGCTCCCAGACTAACGAACGTTTTGGACGCGGTATAGGGTTTCATCTTTTCCTCCTGGATGAATGATCGGATTGGTAAGACGTACGCTTGGCGTGCGAATTGGCAAAATACAACAACCTTTACCAGTGTACCATAAAATTGTGCGTTTGTCTGTGGTGAAAGTACGTGACTTTTTGTGGTGAAAGTACGCATGTTTTTGTGGTGATTTGCAAAGGTAGTGCTATTGTGGTGAGATCATTCGACAGAAAAAGATGATCACCAATGGATTCGGGGAGCGGGGAGGTGCTGTGGGTTCTGCACTGCGATTGATTTGTAAGATGGAAAACAAAAGAGGGAAGGCTTTGGTATGCCTTCCCCCTGATAGAGCTTGGAGTACCCCCAAAGGGATTCGAACCCTTGTCGCGGGCTTGAAAGGCCCGTGTCCTAGACCAGGCTAGACGATGGGGGCGTCTATGCGCCCATTTTACCACAAAGCTCGTTTGCGTCAAGCACCTGTCAAAAAGAATCCCCAAGAGTTTGAGGCTCTTGGGGATGGGATTCAAAACAGATTGGGCACTATTGTTTCTCTCCGTTCCCTCCTCGTGCTTCCGCCAGATTCTCGTACAATGTGCGGCTAAATCCTGTGACTGTCAGGAATTGATTCAATAATGCACGCTTCATTTCAGCATCGCGAACCTCAAGGTAGGCACTGTAAATTAGTGTCAGGTCCAGGTTCAGCGCCTTGTCTAGCGTGTGCATCGTGGACGAAAGTGCATCGGGGTGTTCGCCTAACCTTTCTTCGGCGAATCTAAACAATTGCTTCCGCGTCAGTTGCTCCAGCAGGATCATGTCCTCGAATGTCAGATCAACCCCTGCCAACTTTTGTCCAAACACGGCACGCTTCTTGACGTACTCGTTGTCGAATGTTCCGTCGAGTAGACCATTCAACCACTCGCGGAGCACGCTATGGAACCGCCGGACGAAACGTTTGTTAGTCATCAACGACTGGGTGCCCTTGAATTTTACCAATTGTTCACCAAGGTCTTGGATCATGTCTGAAAAATCCGAGTCTATACAGCCACGCAATTCGGCAATTCGTGTCTGATCCGCCAAATCCCACCCGACGTACGTTTTGATCCTGTCAAACCAATCCATCGTCATGGGATGCACCCTCCGCCTGGCAATATCAATCGTTTCCCAAACTCTACCCTTTCTGGATGGCACTTGTTTTTCCTTCTCATTCATCGTGATTAACCCAGCCGGTGACAGATGCTACTATTATACAATAATCCTGATTCCAGACAGTTACGGAGGTCGCCGCGTTGCTCTGGTCCTGGCTACTTTTATCCCTCAAAATCACCCAGGTCAAGGTGAACTCGACATTTGCTACCGGACACTTTTCACATACGAGCGGGACATGTTAATTTTTTGCCACGAATTGCACGAATTTTCACAAATTTCCCCCCCCCACATTCGTGGTAATTCGTGCAATTCGTGGCTAAAGAAAAAAGTGTCTGGTAGTGAAACTCGACAAAGACTTTTAACACACAGCAAGTAATGCCGTACCCGAGAGATCATCTTGGGATTTAGGCGTTGTTCAGAAACAACGTTGTATTTTTCATGCAATTTCACTCGGAAAATACGTTCCAAAATACAAGTTATTTTCGAGTAACCCTTTAGGATGCACATAGCATACCACACAAAGTTGAATCTGCGGGTTGCAAAGGGGTTACGATTTGGTTAACACAATTGAAAAGGCTTGACCACGTCCAATCAATGAGGATGAGTTGCTTGAAGAGTTCGACTATGATGGTATATACACTGACAAGAGCCAACTGTTTTTTTGCTGCTAGTTATCCAAAATCAGCAAATTAGCTGGCCCTACTGGGGAAGGAAACAGACAAAATAAAAAGTAGTGCTCGCAACCTTTCAATCATTCATCCTCAAAGATGAACTTTTGATTGACTAGCAAAATCGGTCCTTACCAATATGCTGGTGTCAAGTCTACACTGATGACGGACGTGAAACACTAGATTGGTTGGAAGCCATCGGCTACTCGCCTGACATTTGATCTCGTCATCAACTCGGGATTGTTCACAATCTGTCGCTCGCGGCTGCAAGCTCCGCCTTGCCTCCTTACCGGAGGTCTGACCTAATTTGTCAACCAGTTTTTTTGCCTTTTGCCAGTCAAAATGAACCATGCCAAACGTCCTCTTGCATTTCAAGCATCTCATTCGCAAACTCGTGACTACCTGATATTCCAAATCTCGAATTGCTTTCCTCTCTCATTTTGTCCCATGTGGCTTGAAATGCTTTCCCTCACCCCTCTTATTCGGACACCCTTCTGGTTTGTCATATACTTCCGGCTCTACCTTGGGCAATCGGACTCTTATCCTCATCTTTTTCCTCCTGCCCTAGTTTATCATATTTCTCCTACTTTTTGAACAGTCACGTGCTATCTGATCGCCCTTTTTTTGACTCGGATAAGCGCCCTTGACGCAACCGCGCTTTCGGATACAATGACTGCTGATGGAAACCAAAGTTCTGGCTCTACGTCGCGTTTCACTCTTTGCCGATCTTTCCGATGATGTACTGGCCCGCATAGCTCGCGTGGCCTACTCGTGCACCTACGCGTTGGGTGAGACGGTCATCTTTGAGGGTGATCCCTGCCAGGCGGTCTATTTTGTCGTGGCAGGACAGGTGCGTGTCTATCGCCTCTCGCCGGGTGGCCGCGAGCAAGTGTTAACGCTGCTCGGGCCAGGCCAGACCTTTAATGCGGTGCCGCCTTTCCGGCCCAACGGCGTCAACCTTGCCACCGTCGAAGCGCTCACTCCGCTTACCCTCTGTGCAATTGCTAGCGAGGATTTTCGCCGTCTGGTGGGCGAGTGCGCAGAGCTTGGTTTGACCATCCTGCAAGATTTTGCCGCACGGTTGGATCATCTAACCAATCTGGTGGAGGATCTCTCGTTACGGACGGTGCGTGGGCGGCTGGCGCGCTTTTTGTTGGAAAACGTCGATACAGACGCAGAGCCCCGGCGTTGGACGCAGGAAGAGATCGCGTCTCACCTGGGTACGGTACGGGATATGGTGGGGCGCATGCTGCGGACCTTTGCCGACGCGGGCCTGGTGCGGATGGACCGGCAGCGTATCGTGCTGCTCGACCGCGATGGGTTGAGAGACGAGATACAGCGCTGATGCGCGTACTTGTGATTAACTCAGTTGCCGCGCCACCAACTCGGCCACGTCCATCACCCGCATGCGCACCTTGGCACGCCGGGCGGTCCCAGCCAGCGTGCGTGTGCATTGTTGGCAGGCGGATAGCAGGTATTTGGCCTTGGTCTCGGCGGCCTGCGCGACGCGGCTCGCAGCCACCGCCGCCGATAGGTCTTTGTCCGCCATCTCGACGTCTCCGCCGCCGCCGCAGCAGAGCGAGTACTCGTCGTGATCTTTCATCTCTACAAAGGTCGCGCCGGGTATGGCCCGGATGACGTTGCGCGGTGCGTCATAGATTCCGCTGGTGCGGCCCAGGTCGCAGGGGTCGTGGTAGGTGATGGTCTCTTCCAGTGGGTTTAGGTCCAGTTTTCCGGCAACGATGGCCTTTTCCAGCAATTCCGTCGAATGGAGCACCTCAAAGCCCAGCGGCTCGCCCAGGATGTGGGGATACTCGTCCTTCCAAGTGTGGTAACAGGATGGGCAGCTTGCTACCAACTGTTTCGCGCCGGTCTCGCGCACTGCTTCCACGTTGTGCCGCACGGCCTCGTGCGCGGCGTCTCCCATCCCGGCGATGACGAGCGGAAAGCCACAGCACCATTCCTCGCCGCCCAGCGTCAAATAGTCCGCGCCGACGTGTTCCAAAATCTGCACCATACTCTGAGGAATCTTGTACGATTGGGGATAGAAAGAAGAGACGCAGCCGACAAAGTAGACCATTTCGGCTTGTTCTTTCTTCCCCACACCCTCGGGTACCTCGGCCAAGTTCTGGCTCCAGATCAACCGCTCCTCGTTCGGGTCGCCAGAGATGTTGTTGTGGGCTGCCAGCGTCTCACGCAGATGGTCCAGCGGCTCTGGGTAGACGCCTTGGTCCACCAACGTCTCGCGCATAGATATCCACAGCGAGCGCGTCTGGATGTTGACCGGGCAGACGACTTGACAGCGTCCGCAGAGGGTGCAGTCGTAGGTGCCCGTGGAGAACTCGTCAAGCAACCCTTTGGCAAGGGGCCGGTAGCCGAACAGTCGGCCCAGCGGCCCCAGGAATTGCGCGCGCAGGCCAGAGCGGACGCGCTCGATCTTGCGCAACGGGGTGATCTCGTCCAGTTTTGATTTCTCTGTAAAGGTAGGGCACCACTTGACGCACTCGCCGCAGCGGGTACAGGCGTCCAGTTCTACCAACTGACGGAAAGCGAACCGGCTCGTTGAGATTGTTTTTGATTTGGACATCTAAGCCACCTCTGTTTCCAGGGCTGTGTTAAAAGCGGCCACAATCGGGCCGATCAATATGTGGATGAATTTGCTAAAAGGCAAGTAGGCGAAAAATGTCGTCACCAGGATGGCGTGAACGTACCACAGCCCACCATAGATCGAGGCCCAATCGAGCGGAATCGGACGCAGCACCGAGGAGATGAGGAAACCGGCAAAAGAGAACGCGGCCAATTCGGGCCGAAGGGCAGTTGCCAGAATGCGCACCCCTTCGACGACGAAACCCATCACAAAGATCGCACCCAGCAAAGCGATGGCGACGGTGTCTTGCCCTCCAGTGATGAGTCGGGGGTCTTTGGTCACGTAACGCCGGATGATGGCCAGTATCGCGCCCACGATAACGGCCATCCCCAGGCTATCGTAGAATATGGCGACGGCGGGCGAATTTTTGTTGACCAAGGTCATTGTCAGTGGTAGAGTGGGGGCCAGCCAGGTGAGCAGCCAAGTGCTGGCGCCAAACAGCATACGGAACGCCATCCCCAGGAACATGAGGGCGTGAGACAGCCACTGGATTTTTCTTCTGCGGAACAGTTGCTGGTGCAACACGCCGTCCATAACAAAAGACCACAAGAGGACAAAGAGGCGTGGCGTTGTGATGATGTCCAGGAAAGCGAGCAAGAGATGCCACAAACGCGCGCGTAAGGACAATCCTTGTTGCCCGACCACTGAACCTTGCAGCCAGATGGAAACGACCATCAACATCCCCAGCCCAAAGATGCCCAGCCCCACCCACGACAGACCATCTCGGACGATGGGGGATGCGTCGTGGCACGTCAGGCAGAGGACGCTGCGCGGCGGCAACTCGGTTGCTGGGACGGCAAATACGTTGTCCGTGGAGTGACACCGCTTACAGTCCACATTTCTGATGACCAACGCCAGTTGCGGCTCGTCGGGCGGCACACCCTCTGCCGTCTCTGGAAGGACGACGTGAATGCGACCGGTGCTCGGATTGTGCTCGACGGTGGCCGTCTGGAGGTGGCAGGCGGCGCAATCGACGCTTAGATGCGCTTCCCCTTCGGCGACGTGACCGGCGAGGTTGTAGCTCATGCCAGGTTTGTTCGACGTCCAGTGGCCGGTCTGTTCGTTGTGGCATGCGATACAGTCGGTGTCCCGCGTCGGCATCCGTTCCAGATCGTGGGGATAGTTCCCCGACGCCTGGTGGCAATCTATACAGTCCACCCAAGTTATTTGGTTGTTGTGAGCTGTCTCGGCCACACCACTCTCAGGGTGGCAGACGCCACAAGCGACGGGAGGCACATCCTCATAATAAGAGATCGCCTCCGAGTGACAACTGACACAAGTGTTGGCGTCATAGCTGGTGTGGTCATAGTCCGAGTCGTCCAGATTAGTGATCTCAATCTCTGGGCCGTCCCATCGAACGTGGCAGCCCAGGCAGTCGTCCCAGCCGGTGACGGGGTGAGATATCTGGGGAGCGGCCAACATGCCGGGGGTCGCGTGGCAGACACGGCAATCTTGGTTCTCGTGTTGGGCGTGGTCGGCGGCCAGTAGGGGGGCGTCGTCGGAGCCGGTGCGGTGACAGTTGACGCAATCCTCGAATGAGATGTCCTCTTCGTCCTCGGCGTGGGGGATTGGCGGTTGGGCCACGGTGATGGGAGGATCGCTCCAATTCCAAGATAAAGTCCCCCAGGAGAAAACCAAACACAAGAGTAAAAGCGCAATGCGTTTCATACGGATGTTCCTCCAACGAATTGCTGCATGTCCAGGCTGACGAATGTATCGGTCAGCTCTGCCAGGGCTGTGTAAAAAGGATGTCGGCTTGATTCTTGCACCTGTTGGCAAAAGTGCGGCAGCCAGGTGCCCAAATGGTCTCGCAGAAAGGCATGTTCCTGCTCCGCCCATGTTTTTGCCTCTGATTTGTTCGACTCGGCCTCTTGCATAGCCAGATACGCCATAAATCCGAGTTCCGTCGCCACGTGATCGGGTAAATCGTGACGGTCCGAAGATATCCCCAGCCCGGCCTGGGCGTATCGCTGTGCAACGGTTTGCATCGTTGTCCCCATCAGGCCGCGCGGGTCACGGTAGACCGATTCATAGGGTGCGACCTGGGGCCGTCCCGGGCCGACAAACAGACGATTGTACTCGATTTCCAACGTTTGTCCCGCTTGTTGTTCGTCTTGCGAGATTTCCAGGGCGTCAAGCAATCTGTCAGCGATTTTGCCCAACGCTTGCTCATTTAGGGCAATGGCGGCTTGGTGCAGCGTCTGGGCCAGGGAATCGGCCTCATTTTCGCCAGCGCTCGTTATCTCTGGTTTGCAAAAACATTGCGCCAGTATGGCATACAGTTGGCTGCGGATGTGAGATTGTTTGTTCATCAAACGGCTTCCACCGGGCTGCTCTCGGCGCCTTCGATTTCGAGACAGCGTTCCTCGGCTGCTTGTTGGTCTTTGGCCTCAGCCTCTTCCAGTTCCCAGATCGAGATGATGGGAAAGAATTTGACGAAAATGACGTAAAATAAACCGATGGCCGCGATGCAGGCCAACATGACGCTCCACTCGACCCACGTGGGCATATAATATCCTGCCCCGATGGGCATACGGGGGCGCGCAAGCGTCGGCACAATGATCAACACCCGCTCTAACCACATTCCGGCGTTAGCCGAAAGCCCGGCGATGGTCAGCCCCGTAATCGTGCGGAAGCGAGGAATGACGACGATTACAAAGGGCACGACAAAACAAAAGACAACCTGTGCCCAGAATTGGAGAGCAAACTCGCCACTGATCTTGGCGTCAAAGACGGCCATGTGGGCTGGCTCGTTTCCATACAGGGTGGTAATATAGTCGGCCACCGTAAAGTAGGACCATACCAAGGATACCACCAAAAGCAAATAACCCAGGTTGCGAAACTGTTCGTATTTGATATAGTTTTCCAGGTGAAAGAGCCTACGCAATATCGCCAGGGTAAAGATGAGGATACCGATGCCACTGAAAACCGCCCCGATGACGAAATACGGTCCCATCAGTGTGCTGTGCCACATTGGTTGGACGGTCAGCGCAAAGAGCCACGCCAGCACCGTGCATACCGTGACGGCGATGGGGATCATGGCGATAGTCATACCGTTGACGGCCAGCCGGATCAAACGCTTTTGCTTGGGCGTGCCGGTATAGCCCAGGGCCAGAAAGCGGTAGAGTCGCTTGCGGTGGGGGTATCTGTCGCGTAGCAGGGCGATGTCTGGGATCAGGGTCAGGTAGAGGTAGATCCAGCTAGAGATCAGATAGAGGCTGACCCAGACAAAGTCCCACACGATGGGCGAGCGAAATTGCGCGAACAGGGGAATTGTCAGTGCCCGGTCTGGCCGCCCCATATCCAGCACAATGTTGGTCGCGCCGACGCCCAGCGTGCATACCATGATGCCTTCGGCGGCGCGGGTGATGGGCAAGCGCCATTTGGCGTTCGTCAGCCGGAGAATTGCCGAGGTTAACAGAGCGCCATAGCTGAGGGCGATGAAATAGATACAGTTGACGATATAGAGCCCCCAGGAGATGGGTCGATTCAGGCCCGTCACACCAACTCCGCGGATGAGTTGGTAGCCATACGCCCCTGCGCCAAAGATGATGGCGGCAGTCAGTATCACGACTGTCAGAACAAACTCCCAACTGCGGGTGGTCTCTAGGGGTTTGATCAATGCCGCATGTTTGCCGAATCCGTATTCATCGTCCATACTAGTTCTTTTCCTCCGCCAAATAGTATACCTTGGGCTCTGTTCCCAATTCTTCAAACAATCGAAAGGCGCGGGGATTGCGAGCCAAGAGCGAGATGGTGCTTTCGGGGTCGTCCAGATCGCCAAAATAGCGCGCCGAGGCGGGACATGCCTGGTTGCAGGCAGTCAGTTGCACGACGTCGGCGTCGGTCAGATCGCGTCCTTGAGCGGCGGCTGTGCGTTTTGCCTCTTGTAGGCGATGGACACAAAAGGTGCATTTTTCCACGACGCCCACTGCTCGCGTTGGAACCTGAGGGTTCATATATTTGGTGCTGCCTACCGAATAGTCGGGGGGAAACCAGTTAAAGTAACGCATCGCGTACGGGCAAGCCGTGGTGCAATGACGACAGCCGATGCAACGCTCATAGTTCATACGGACGAGGCCCTCATCATCTATGTAGGTGGCCTGCACTGGGCAGACGGTCACGCAAGGGGCGTCGCTACAATGGAAACATGGACGGGGAAGAAAGCGCACATAAAAGTCCGGGTACTCGCTTTCTTCTCTCAAATCGGCCAACACGTCTTGCCAATGTACGGAACGATCCAGCGCCGCTCCCTCTGGCCCGGCACTGGGTACGTTATTCTCGGCCATACAGGCGACCGTACACGCCTGACAGGCCGTACATTTGTCCAGGTCAATGACCATTCCCCAACGTGGCATTGTTTTTCTCCTCCGCGCGGCGCTGAACCGCCGCGCTCATAGCCAAACCCTGCTCCGCGGGCTCACCCTACAGTCTCCGAAGGAAGGTTTAGCTTTTAGCAGGGCGGTTCAACGCCCTGCTTGGCAAAAGCAGAAACATAGCATTGTTAAACTTTGCGGATGCGTACCCGCGTCGACTGGACCGCTATCTCACCGGTCAACGGATCGGTCAGCGCGGCGATGATCTGGTTGGGATTGCTGCCCCGGCCCTCGGCCCACCGCCCTCCCGACGTGTGTCCTTGTCCCAGTGGGATGCCGAGTACGTCCGGCGGGGTGCCGGGCCACAGCCGCGCCCTCAACTCGATGCTTCCCTGTGGAGACTCGACCAGCACGCGATCCCCATCCTGAATATGCAATTCGTGAGCGGTCTCTGGGTTGAGTTCCACCCAACTGTCCCATTGTTCTCGCACGTGCAGCCCATAGATGTCTTGCAGCCAGGGCAGGTTATTGCCCCAACGCTCGGTGTAGGTGATCGTCTTGAATGTGTGCAGGTGAAAGGGGTATTCGTGTTCGTCTCCGGCAAAGACCGGGGCGTCGTAACGCGGCAGCAGGTCGGCATCCTCAAAGGATAGGTCGAGCGCTTCCAGTCTTTCCTTGAGCGTTTGCGAATAAAACTCGAATTTAGTCGATGGGGTAGCAAACACCCGTTCCCACTGACCAAACTCGTACAATTGATGATACCATACCGAGCGGGATTGAAACTCGGCCCAGAATTGCTCAAAACTCCCGGATACCGTGCCAGAGGGCATCCCGCGCCCATCCTGGTACAGTCCCAACACCTGCTCCCAAATTGCTTCCTTGAAACTGCCCCACGGCATTGCGGCGGCCATTGAATCGTCCACCGAGCGGGCCAGTTCCATCAATACGTCGGCGATGTTGCGCGTGTCATAGACTGGCTCGACCGCGGGCTGCCCCAACCCTGTTGCCGGATAACCCAGGCTCGGTTCGAGAGGTTCGAGGAACCACTTTTCTAGGAACGTAGAGTCGGGCAGCAAGAGGTCGGCGTATTCGCTGGTTTCGTCCAGGTAGGGAGAAAATCCAACAACCAGGGGGATGCGTTCCAGCGCCGTTTTCCAGTCCACCTCACCGGGTTGGTGGTACACCGGGTTGGCGTGGTACAGGAACAGGATGTCGATGGGAGCGGACGATTGGACCAGCGCGTGGGGTACGTTTTCGGCCAGGGGGAATTGGGTGGTGCTCGCTCCGTCGATTCGCGGATGGGATAATCCTTGCAGGGCGACCTCGTCCAACAATGGTTCTGGCCAGGGGGCCAACGGCGATGGCATTTGGTGCAACACGCCGCCCCGCGTGTCAATAGAGCCGACCAGCGCGTTGAGGGTGTGGATGGCCCACTGGGCATAAAGACTGTTCGAATAGCCGCTCACGTCGCCCGCGGCCACGGCCGGTTTGGCGGCAGAAAAGTCGCGGGCGATGCGCTCGATGCTCCTCTGGTCCACGCCCGTGATGGCGGTGACCTTTTCGGGTGCGTAATCTTGCAGCACCATGGTGCGAAATCCGACGTGGGTCTGCCCTGCCTCGTCCGTCCAGTCCTCGAAACCAAAGGTGTGTTGCTCGATGAACTCTGCGTCGTATGCCTCGTCGCGCACGATGACGTGGGCGATGCCCAACGCCAGCGCCCCCTCGGTGCCGGGCCGGATGGGTATCCATTCGTCCGCCTTGGTGGCTGTCACCGAAGCCCGGCTCTCGATCTGCACGATCTTGGTTCGTTGGGTTGGGCGGCCCCGTCGCATCCGGCTGTAGGCGCGCAGGTGGCGCACCAGCGGCTGCCAGGCTTCCAGAAAAGCACCGCCAAAGCAGAGGAAATAGTTGGTATTTTCCCAATCATAACCGGCGTGTTCGGTCCATCCTTGTGTGAGCGTGTGGGCCAACGGGGTGCCGTCGGCGCTGTGGATAGGGTAGCGCACGTTGTTCGGCGTGCCAAAGGTTTGGCAAAAGCGGGCAATGAGATCGTCGGTCGGACCGCGCTTGCCGTCGTGCATAAAGACCAAGCGCTCGGGTTGGGCCGAATCGCGCAGCTTTTGTAAAGCAGCGGCTACCTCGTCCAAGGCATCCTGCCACGTGATCTGCTGCCAGCCTCCCTCGACCCGCCGCATCGGGGTTTTGATACGGTCGTGATCATAGAGGGCCTGGAGGGCAGCCTGCCCCTTGGGGCAAAGCTTGCCGTGATTGTTGGGGTGATAGATGTTGCCGTCCAATTTGATCACGCGCCCATCCACCACGCGAGCCGAAAGGCCGCACCCGGCAACGCACAACCGGCAGGTGCCCATTTTGTGTTGGACAGAAACCATACCGGAAGACGATGGAGGGCTGCGAACGTCTAGCGACTCTAGTCCCACCAGCCCCAATTTGTAGAGCACGCCAGCAGTGGCTGTTACACCGGCTAATTTGAGAAAGGTACGCCGTCCCAGTTTGCTCATAAGCATCTACTCCTGATCTGTCGGAAGCGAGTCGTCAAGGTTGAGTAATTTTATCAAGATATATTATCCGACTATGGTCAATCTGTCAAATTGCCCGCATATTTGTTTGGGTACTGGTTCAGTTGAATGGGATTACGATGTAGCCGCGCTTTCCATAGCGCGTAAGGCCCTGTGAGGTATGGAAACCTCGGCTACAAGCCCCTTTTTGAGCCACAATTGGTTGACTATCCAGAAATCCCACCCAACTGAACCAGTACCTTTGTTTGCGATTCATCGGAAATGCAGGGCTGTTCAGTTCTAGCTTTCCAAGGCTCTAGCAGGCTGTCGGAGAGGAATTTGACGGTCCATTTTGCCCCCATTTTTGAGGTCCAGATGGAGCTTTGTGCCTCAGTTTTAGCCAAATACAGGCCCAAGTAAGGCATTGGTGTGAAAAAATCACGGCCTCTGACAGGTTATTGACCCAGTAACAGGCAAAAACGACGCGTTTTTGCAAGAGGAATTTTCTCTCCTAGAGTGTGCTAGCCCGCGCACTTGTCCTGAA
>JAAEPW010000609.1 GCA_024232355.1 Chloroflexota bacterium
ACAACCACCCCGCCCCATCACAGCAAACCAAAGTCTCCTACCCAGGCTCGTCCCCGAAAGGCCCAGCATCCCCCCCCTCGCATTCCACCGCCCCTGGCCCAAAGGAACAAGCCAATGCCCACCAGGGCAGAACAGGGGGAGACGGCGAGGGAGCGGACTTGGGCTGCGTCAGCGGCGGTGGAGGCAATGGGGCAGGGTGATAGATCCTGTGGTAATCTGTGGACGATCTGACCTTACAGAGAAAGGGATATGTGATGACAGTTAGCCCTACGGTTGGACGACGTCCAGGTCGATCCTCATGACCAGGTGGTGGCCAAGACACTGCCGATGGAGGCACTGATCAAGCGCCAGGACACCGTGGCGATGTTGGAACTGGCCCGCCGCTTTGTCGAGCAGCCCTGGGGGTTCTTGACCCTTCACGGCACGTATGGCAACGCCAAGACATTGATCCTGCAGGCGGTGGTCAACGAGTTCAGAGAACAGCGCGGGACCACGGGCGTTTATGTCAAAATGCGCGACCTGTTGAACTATGTCCGAGCAGGATACACGCCGGATGCCCAGGAAAATGCCCTGGCCCGCTACGAGCGGCTCAAAGCCGTACCGGTGCTGGCCATCGACGAGATCGACGCGGCCCTGTACTTGTCTTGTACAGGACAAGTGCCAAGATGACGGATTTCGCCTACGAATTCCGTGCCGCTTTCCTGGATGACCGCTACCGGTTGGCGGTGGC
>JAAEPW010000610.1 GCA_024232355.1 Chloroflexota bacterium
GATGAACATGGTGGTGAAGAAACGGTTCTGTCTGATGGTCGCCGAATGATTGGTATGCGATTTGGACATGGCCAAGACGACTCTGGTGAATTTTGCCAATCTGCTGGTGTGCAGTGGCGGCCCTTGGCAGGGGATGAAGCGCGGCACTGAGCTGAACCTATGCTGATGCAGTATGCTCTATCTGGCTATGGCCGCCACTGGCGGCAGTCAGTTTTACATGGAGAATCGCTGCCGATCCAATGACAGACTCTATATGAATCTGATGGCGTTGACGCTGGATGTGCTGGTTTTCTGAGACGTGGCTAGCGGTCGCCTGTTGGAACATCCCTACAAGCTGAATGTTGTGTCGTTGGCTGCGCCCAACTTGCATATCATCAAGGGGGCATCATCGGCGGCGGCCGACGAGACATTACATCATCGGATTGGCTATATGTTGGGAATCGCGGTGAACAATTGTCAGAAGTCGTTGATCGTTGGCAAGATCCCCAATTTGTATGACCCATCGGTGGTAGCCGGCTATTTTCGACATTGGCTCAACAGTCACTATGGCGGCATCTTCTCATTGGTGACTTTCGCTATGCTCAATGCAGCCGTCTATGGGATTTTTTCCACTTCCCTCATACCTACTACCTTCTAATATGTAGTTTATTTGGTGTTTTTTATTTATCCCCCATATACTATATGCGATCTAGTACCTAGCTAGTATCCAATCTATGGTATGATGTGTGTGTGTGACTGCCTCTCAAGTAATAATGCTACGGGTCTGAAATATGACCACTACCTTGCATGAGCATCAGCAGCAGGTCGTGTTGACCATGATCGGTAGTGCCGATAGCGATCGAGTTGGCTATTTCACCGCATCGATGGGGCTGATGATCCCGATGCA
>JAAEPW010000611.1 GCA_024232355.1 Chloroflexota bacterium
CACCATAGGCCGGCACCCCACCCCCAAGGATTGCGCTGCGTGTCACGAAGATGAAGTGGCTGAGTTTAGCCGCAGCAAGCACGGGGCGTTATCAATGATCTTTATGGCCGGCTCTTTTGACCGAAACGTTTTTGAGCCGACCATCGCCACCAAGCATGGCTGCCAGGAATGTCATAACATCGGCCACCACTGGCCAGACCAAAGTGTGGGCGAGTGTGACGCCTGCCATCCCAAGCATAGCTTTGACGTGGCCGTGGCCCGCAATCCCTACACCTGTGGCGAATGTCACATTGGGCCCGACCATCCACACATCGAGATTTACCTGGAGTCGAAGCACGGCAATATCTTTACCACCCATATGCACGAATGGGACCTGGGCTATGATAGTGAGGAAAACGACGGCTTGGTGCCTATCCCCATACCCACCTGCACCACGTGCCATATGGACGCCGCGCCCGGTATGCCATCCACCCACGACGTGGGCGAACGAATGGCTTGGGAAACCCAATCCCCCTACACCATCCGCACCACAGAAGCCTGGGGCGATGGTCTGATGTGGCAAGAAAAGCGTGACAATCTGGAAACTGTCTGTCGCCAGTGCCACGCCCAACCCTTCCTTGAGCGTTACTTGCTGATAGGCGACCTCAATGCCTTGCAGTACAACGAAATCTTCCGCGAGGGCAAACGCTGGCTTAACGCGATGAATGACGCCGG
>JAAEPW010000612.1 GCA_024232355.1 Chloroflexota bacterium
AACGCGCTGGATTTCGACGATCTGTGCCTGTTGCCCATGCTGCACTTTCAATGGAATACCGGCAGGTTGCAGGTCTACCAGGACCGGTTCCCGCACGTCTTGATAGACGAATACCAGGATACCAATGATACGCAGTTCACGTTGTCGTGCCTACTGGCCAACCATTCTGGACGAAACCTCTTTGTGGTGGGAGACGAGGATCAGAGCATATACGGGTTCAGGTTTGCCGATTACCGCCACGTAAAGGGGCTCCAGCGAACGTTCCCAGATCACAACCTGGTGTTCCTGGAACAGAACTATCGCTCCAAGTCCGGTATTGTGTCGGCAGGGCAAAAGCTCATCGAGCACAACCGGGATCGCGCCAAGAAAAAGCTCTGGACGGACAATCCCGGACCATCCGTAGTGGACACAATGCTGTGCTACGATCAGATCGAAGAGGCCAAAGCGGTAGCTGATCTGATCGAGGCGCAGATCGAAAACGGTACATCGGCCAACGAGATCGCCGTTCTGTACCGCACGCACGCGCTCTCGAGAGCCGTCGAAACCATCCTGGTCCGGCGGAAAATCCCGTACCAGATGGCGCGAGGTGTGGCGTTTTACGAGCGTTTGGAGGTACGGGATGTGCTGGCGTGGCTGTGGGTGTTGTTCAACGGCGACACTCAAAAGTTTGCCAGGATCGCCAACCGCCCCAAGAGGGGAATCGGGCCCAAGACTGTGGACCTCATAGTCAATGCCACAGGCGACCTGATCGAGTGGATGCGAGTCTATCACACTGCGGGACTAGCACTCGATGCGCAGTCTGCGCGGCCTATGGAGTGGAAAGCATACGCCCTGGAGCACGGACTCAAAGTAGGCGGCGGTATGGCAGAAAAGATCTGGCGCTTGAGTCAGGTGATGGCACATTTGAAGCAGGTGGTCGAGGGTGGGTCTGTTTCGGAGGTGGTGGATGGCGTGATCCAGGTGCTGCGCCCGTACTGGGAAACGTTCGAGAATACGGACGAGCGGATGGAGAATGCGATGGAACTTTTCACGGTGGCGCAGACGATCAGGGCCACGGGAGAACAAGGACTGCAGCAGTTTCTGGATCAGGTGAGCCTGGTGACGCAGGGCGATGATGTGAATGGGGAGGCCGAGTTGGTGACCCTCGCCACGATCCACGCCGTCAAGGGCCTGGAGTACGACGTCGTAATTATCGTGGGTGCCGAGAAAGGGTTGATTCCCCACGAACGGTCGAGCGGCGAGGAAGAGATAGCAGAGGAACGACGTCTGCTCTACGTTGCGGTGACGCGAGCACGCAGGGCTGTGTATTTGTCGCACACAATCGCTCGCACGCTGTTCGGTGTGACCAGGTGCAACCCGCCTTCACCGTTTTTGGAAGAGATGGGGCTGCACCTGTCTATTTGACGCAGGTGACATTGGCCGTGGCAAAGAAAAAGCGCAAGCGCAGGAACATTCCCAAACGCAAGAGGTTCAATCGAAAGCAACGTTTGCAGTCGGCAAAGAGTTGGCTAT
>JAAEPW010000613.1 GCA_024232355.1 Chloroflexota bacterium
ACTTTGGTTAGGTCCACGTCGCCTCCCACGCCGATCAGGTACTGTCCCAACTCAAGTCGGGGCATTCCCAACTTGAAGTGTCGGTCGACCATGGCGTCGACATCCTCGTCGGCATAGCGCACCAACATCGTCAGTTGGGGCAGTGGCGCATAGAACTTCCTCGGCTGTCCTGCCGATCCGATTCCGCCCAGTGTGACGTATTGGCCAGTCACCAATCCGCCATACAGTCGATTGAGAGCGCCCAGCTGTGTGCGGTGTGTCAGCACGTCGTTCTGCATTTCGGCCATTCGCTGTAGGTTGTACGGCGAATCCCAAAGCGTGGATTGCTGCTTGAAGCCTCCCGCATTCTTGATCAACTGGTACAGATCCCCCTTGGCAAACAGGATAGTCCCAGTGCCGCATTTCTTCTCTAGCTCTTGTGCATAGCACTGCAGAAGGCCCCGTTCGTTTATCTTGATCCAGGCCACCATCTGTTGTGCCGGTCGGTTGTGCTTTCGGGCGTCATTCAGAACACTCTGAATGACCACCGGCATGCACATCGCAGCCTCCAGCTGATAGCAGAACAAAGGCGCCTGCATGTTGGGTCGGTAACGAGCCATGTCGCAGCGTGTCCCCCATCGGTGCTCCATGTAGCAGTGGAATAGCCGCTTGCAGTCAATCATCTGTGACTGCTTG
>JAAEPW010000614.1 GCA_024232355.1 Chloroflexota bacterium
ATCTGCCAAGATCGTGTGTCCGACGAACGTCAGCTCCGGCACTGAGAAACGACATTTTCCCATTTGCAGGCGAAAATCTTTCTCGGCGAGTTTTCGTAAGACTGCCTCCAAATTCGCATCGTGCTCCTCTTGCGTTGCTCCAAAAATGAGGATGTCGTCGATGTACGCCACGGCTCCTTTACATCTGGCCAACGTCTGTGAGACGAGCTGCTGGAAAACTGAAACAGAATCCGTGAGCCTCATTGGAAGACGTTTGTAGCGGAACAACCCCTGGTGGGTGAGCGTAGTAGTATACTCTCGACTGGCCTGATCGAGTTGTATGTGATAGTAACCTTTTCGCAGGTCGAGTTTCGAAAAGAAACGGGCACCCCGTAGCTCAAGAAACAGGTCCTTGATGACCGGCAGTGGGTAACGAACTGGAACCACGTGTTGGTTCAGTGGTGTCGGTGGTGATCCTGGGCGAACCATCGGGCTTAGGGACTGTGACAAGCTGCAACTGCCACCTAGACCTTTCAACTGGCTCCCACACATCTTCATCCATGAGTACCTGGACCTCTTTAGCCACTGCGTCACGGCGAGCTATCGGCATGGGCCGCATTTTCCTGATGATCGGTTGAGCATCTTTAGCCAGAGTGATGGTGTGTTCGTACCCTGGATAGCAACCC
>JAAEPW010000615.1 GCA_024232355.1 Chloroflexota bacterium
CCTGCAGTGCGCCGGTCCCTCAAACTGGACGGATTTGCAAGACCCGTCCCCTGATCAAGGCCGGTCGACGCAAGAGGATCCGATCTGGGATCGCGCTGCTGGATTACCGGTCAGGGATCGCCCCGCCGGTCAACTGGAGGATCCGGCCAGGGATCGCCCCGCCGGCCTACTGGAGGAGCCGGTCAGGGATCGCCCCGCCGGAAGGATCGCGCCTGAAGTCCTGCCCATCATCGCGCTCTCCGAATGCCCTCACCAGCCGCTCTCAGGCGAAGCAAAGATGAGGCGCCGAGTTGATGGGAACGTTTGGACGACACGCGAATGCGGCCATGGGAAACGCACGGCGACCAACTCCGACGCCTACGAATGGGCCCCGAAAACGGACGCGAAAACGTCACACACAGTGGTTGGTAGTCTCTCTCGTTTTACTAGGAAACAGTGTTCTAGGCAGTGTAACCTAAGCCTAGTCTCAGTGCTAGCATTTGCTGTCGTTTTTTACTGTTCACTGTTTTCTATGCAGCACATGCAGCAAACCGCCACTAGCGACATACACGCAATTTCAGGGGCCACACAAACTCTGTACAGGCACACAGGGGTACAGGGGGAGCACACAGTACAGTCAATGTGCGACATCGTGCTTTCTGTAAACCCGGTCACTCAAAATACTGTCGTTTTTGACCGAAGTTA
>JAAEPW010000616.1 GCA_024232355.1 Chloroflexota bacterium
CTGTCCAACTGGAACGTCCGGCGTGGAAATGGACGCTCGCCCGGAACCGTTAGCTCGACCGGATATTCGTCTTCTTCGGGGGCAGCGTCAGAGATGCGAATGTACACGGGGCTGTAGGTGGGGGTGGTGGGTTGCGGAGGTGGCCCTGGAGTGAGGGAATCGTCTATGAGCGGAGACGTGACCACGACGATGAGTTCATCCATCCGGTCGTGCCGTTCCATATACAGGACTAGCTCGCGTGCTTTGTTCGCTTTGCCCTCGCCTCCGAGACTTTCAAAGTCAACATTGAGATCATAACATAGCGTGCGCAGTTCCTCCAGGTTAAAGCGTTTGACAAGTTTCTGACGCAGTTTTGTTCGATTCATCTTTGTTTGTTCTTCTTTCCTCCCGCAGGAGAAGGGACATGATTGTGCTATTGGATGACTGAAATCTCTACGACGTACTCGGACGAAACGGGTCTCGTGGTGGGCGGGTCTCGTGTATCTACGGTCACGTTGGCGTGGATCTGGGCTGTACCGGCCTGCGTTGCTTGCAGGACAAAGGTGGCCGTGTCGCTCTCGGCGGGGAGCACGTCTACC
>JAAEPW010000617.1 GCA_024232355.1 Chloroflexota bacterium
GGGTACTGGTTCAGTTGAATGGGATTACGATGTAGACGAGGTTTCCATACCTCGTAGAGCCTTACGCGCTATGGAAAGCGCGGCTACAAGCTCAATTTCGAGCCACAACAGACTATTCTCTAAAAATCCCACCCAACTGAATCGGTGCCACAGGAGGAAACCATGGCCAAATCATCGGCAAAGCAGCGACAAAAAACACGTCAGCGTAAGGCAGCCAAACGAAAAAAGAGAAAAGAGCGACGCGGCCCCTCACTGCCCGCTCGTAGGAGCCCCCGTGCCATTGTGCGGGCCTCCGGTAGTTGGCCTCTCTACGAGTGTCTGTTGACCAAAGAGTGGCAGGAAGAAGGCAACATCATACAAATCTTGGTAGCTCGCCGCTCACCTCAGGGACAAATTGCCGTTGGTGCCTTTTTGGTAGACCTGGGTTGTCTGGGCGTCAAGAGCGCATTCGCCAGGCTCTTTGACAGCAAAAGGGAGTACAAAAAACTGCGGAACGATACAACTTCCCGGCAAAAAATGACAAAGGCCGACGTCAACCTGGTGGCCAAGATCATCCGCGAGGGGATTGCGTACGCCAAAGAACTGGGCTTTAGGCCAGACCCCGACTATCGTGACGCGATGCCCGTGCTAGGTGACGCCGACCCTGACGCCTGCGACGTGCTTGTTCCTCTAGGAAAAGACGGCAAGCCATTCTTTTTCGCCGGCCCCTACGATAACGCGGAACGAATCATCGCCAAGCTGACACGAAAACTGGGACCTGACGGGTTTCATTTTGTGATGCCTGTGGGTGGGGATGAAGAGATGTTTTTCCTTGATGATTGAGAGTGGCTTTATCGTCAATCATCAGGCGTGGAACGCCGGTTAAAGACCCACACGCCGATAGCCGGAATGGGCGCTACAAGCCCCAACAGCAGGCCAAACACCAGCATCAGGCCGCCCACAGGCGGTAGGAGTAGTGCCAGCAGCCCCCCTAAAACGAACAACATCGCGGCTATAGCGCCAAGGACTAATGAAGTGACGTTTGCCTTGCGCGTCGAAGCCCGCCGGACCCCGCTCACGTGCCCGCTTTGCCCATTGATAAGCACCGGCCAGATGCGTTCTCCCTCTCGATACCATGTGACGTAGGCGGGCAGCAAGAGTTGCGTCCAGTTCAGATTGCCGTATTCTACCTCTGGCCTCAAGTCGCGGATGTGATCGGCCCCGGCGGCTTGGCGGCACTCGGCTCCGGCTGCGTGGTTGAAAGCTGCTTTTACTCCATCCCAAGCTGCTTCCGGCTCCAGCGTGGGAATACGGATGGTTCCAGTGGTTATTGTTTGAGGTGCGTAATTGGTGCGTTGCCCCAAGTCGAAATCGCCCAGACGGTTCATCAACGCACGATGATCGTCTAGGGCAGGCGCGGCTACATTCTCATAACTCCGGCTGATCCGGCCCACGCGCGGTTCCCAACGAATCCGACCCTCTTTCACCTCTTGCGAACTCCAACCTTGCCCGTCACGGTACCTATCTTGGTAACTGACGGCTTGATAGTCAAAACCCACGTCTGCCCGCCACGCGCCCTCAACCTGGCCATCCACCAGCCAGAGCGGGACAAAATAATGCCGCGCTCGCCGCATCAACACCTCGGCCTTGAATTCGTCGGGGCGGAACCGGACGCCTTGCGTCCACTGTTCCAGCATCCGGGCCAGTTTTTGCTTTGAGATAGTGTGGGGCAGGATCTGCTCGGGTGGTTCCTCACGCAGATAGGCTGGTTGCGGCGCGACCGGTCCCTGGAGACAAAATGGGCAGCGTGATGGGATCGCGTCCTCCGGCACCAGGTGTGCTTCTCCACACCGAGCGCAATGTACCGCTGCCAACTCTACGCCCCAAACCGCTGCCACATCCGTCGCTTCTAGTTCTTCTCTTGCTTTCTGCATCTTGTTATGCCTCCTCCGACGCCCGCGCTTTTTGAAAGATGACGATTCCCCCAATTAACGCCGCCACCAACAGGATTCCGCCGATCACCAATCCGATTCCCCCAACTCCTCCTAGGGGAAGCGTCAACAGCCCCAATAGCCCCAAGCATGCGCCCGGAGAGAGCATCGCTGCGATGGCCAGCCAGACCCGTACCCAAGCGACAGGCTTTTGCCCAGCCACGTTGCCCGTCTGTCCGTTGACCATCACCTGGAACGTGCGGTCATCAAAGGGATAGGATGCCAGGTAGACCGGCAGGAGGATATACCGCCATCGTTCGTCGGCAAAGTCTGCCGTCATCCGAAAGTTGCGCACGTGAGATGATCCGGTGTCTTGGTAGCAAGCGCTCTTGGCTTGCGCCCGCATCTCTTCTTTGGCGATCTTCCACCCATCTTGCAACTGGACGTCGTACCCTTTGGCTTGCCAACCGGCCAGGTAACTGGATTCGTACTCGGTTAACCCATTCAGGTTAAAGGGCGTTACTTTGCCCATTATGACGCGGCTGACGTGCGTCGTGCCCACCACCAAGTGATCGTCTACCGGGACGCGCACTCGTCCAGATCGCCAATTCCAGTCAATGACGGTGCGTGTCTTCCACTCTCCGTCCTGGCGATAGCGTTCGGTTCTCTCGGTGCCGACCTCGGCCTTCCAGTCGGCGTGGATGTCGGCGTCAAAGGTCCAAAAGGGAAGATAGACGCCCGTCAACTCTTGCAGTGCTCGCACGCCGCGAAGTTCGGGTGGGTGCATCCAGCCCCTACCCAGCCATTCGACCACCAACCCGCGCAGGCGGTCCTTGTCCACGGCAAAGGGGACCAGAGCGGTGGGCCGGAGCAAGTCACCGGTGACGTCGCGGGCGTGGACGCGGTTCGAGCCGCAAAAGGCGCACGAACTCGTCAGCACATCGGGCTCAACGGCGACGGCCGCACCGCATGCCTCGCACGCCAGTTCCCGCCGTTCCTCGCCCCAGCCATACCGCGCGCGCTCCATCGTCTCTAGCGTGAACTCGAACTCGGCCGCAGTCCGCCCTACCTCCTCGGCGGCCACTTTTTGCGAGCCGCCGCAGTAAGGGCAGGCCAGTTGTTGCTCGGTGGCACTATAAGAGATCGTGCCGCCGCAATGGCGACACTTGAAGGTACGCGTCTCCTCTTGTGGCTTTTCTTCGGGAGCGGGCGCATAGATCTCGATGCCGTCTACCAGCGAGGGCACGAGGATGAAACCTTTGGGAGGCGGCCATAGTTTACTCGGTTGGCTAGTAGTGTTCATTGGATGGCTCCTATCAAGTCTTGTGTTTTGCGCTGCACATCTTGTATATTTTACGTGATGCTGTCTGTAAGGTCAAGCGCGTGTTGCGCGGGCGGTAAATTTGTGTTACACTTGCTGTAGGTTGGATTTGTCCATCCAATTGGACGCTTCCTGGCAAAACCATCTACGAAGGATAGCAAAACCCAAGTCACAACAAAAGATTTCCTCAAAGGACAATACAATGTCAGAATCCACGCAACTTGGCAAGTACAAAATCCTCAAAAAGGTTGGGCGCGGCGGCTTTGCTACTGTATACAAGGCCCGTGATACAACTCTGAACCGTATCATTGCTCTCAAAATCCTTCACCCCCATATCGCTGAAGATGATGTCTTTATCAAACGCTTCTACCAAGAGGCCAGTATCGCTGCCAATTTACGACACTCTAATATCGTCATCGTTCACGAAGTAGGTGAACGAGACGGACAACATTATTTGGCGATGAGCTTTCTGCCCGGCCAAACTCTGGAGGCTCTGTTGGCTGCTGCTCAACAACCATTGCCGCTAGAGCAAATCGCCGCAATCGTGGAGCAGCTTGCCAATGCCCTTGATTACATTCATAATCGTGGTCTCATACATCGCGACGTTAAACCAAGCAACATCATCATAGATGACGCTGGTCAGGCCACCCTTCTTGATTTCGGCATCGTCCGCGCTGCCGATGGCACGCAAGTGACCACCACCGGCACCATAATAGGCACTCCCCAGTACATGTCGCCGGAGCAAGCTGAAGGCGAAAAGGTGGATGCCCGTTCAGACATCTACTCGCTCGGTGTCGTCGCCTACCGGATGTGCACCGGACAACCCCCTTTTAATGATGTCTCTTCTCTCGTTGTCCTCCGCCTCCATGCAGATAAACTGCCCCCGTCGCCTCATGAGATCAACCCCCAATTGCCGGTTGATGTTGGACGAGTGCTTCTCAAGGCCCTGGCCAAAAAACGGGATGAACGCTATCAGACTGCTGGAGAACTGGCCCGAGCATTGAAACAAGCTGGGAAATTCGGAACTGATGTACAACTGGATCGTTCATCACAGCCTGCAATTTGGATTCGGGTTGTGATCGGCGTGTTGGCAATAATACTACTACTGGCCTTGGGCAAGTTTGCACTCGATTTGATTAGCGTGGAGGATCTGACGCCAACGCCAACCTTGACAGCCACAGTGGCACTGGTGCCAACAGACACTCCCATGGTGGTCATACCGCCGACTGAGACACTGCCACCTGCTACACCTACACCAACTGACATACCTGCACCGACCAGTACCCCAACACCTACACTCGTGCCGGATAACACAGCCATCAGCCTTCAGAGCGCTAGCATCTTTGTCTCACCGGATGCGAATTCAACAGTGCTTGGTGGGATTAGAGTGGGGGAGCAAGTTGAAATATTGGGACGTTCTTCCTATGGTGATTGGTTCTACGTCAGTTACCAGAATGTAGAGGGCTTTGCATATGCTCCTCGCTTTGAGTGGTCGGGAGATTACGAGTCACTGATCATCGTCTCGTCGCCTTCACCGGTTACCCTCACCCCTACTTCCACGATTCCATACTCTACCTTGACGATGGATCTTTGGGATATTCCAGGGAGTATCGGATGTTCCAATGGTGCATGGTACAAGTCTGTCTATATCAATGGAAAAGGTGGTGATGATGTCTATACTTACTATTGGAACGGTGAAATAGTAGCCGGGCCGACTAGCGAAGACTACTCCTTCCAGGTGAGTAATCCAGATGGGCCAATCATTGGTATCGGTAAGGTGGTCTCTGGTGATGGACAAGAGGTCGAGATGCAAATCCACATTGCAGGAACCGATTGCTAGCCCAAGGGATCGTTTAAAAATGACTTTGTACTTTTCGATTCGTTTTCTACCTAACAAGTACAAAGTTGTCTCTGAACAACGCCCAAACTGTCGGGAGCATTTCACAGAACAATGACGAGTTTGTAGTAGGCGCTTTAGCGCCATTTTACGTTACTAAAGACGACTACTGCCAAGAAACAGCTTGTTGAAAAAGGCCCAAAAATCCGCATGAACAACGATACTCAAAACTCTATCCCAACTCCAATTTGGTCCGCATCATTAGCGTTGCCCCCTGCCATTCCACCTTTGCTCGCGGGTAATTTGCTGCTGGTCGCTACACAGGATACTGGCTCATCCGACCATCCGGCTGTGCTTTACGCCCTCGACCTGCGCGATGGCAGCATTTCTTGGTCGCAAACCTTTGAATATGGAATGATCAGTGGGTTGGCAGTCACCGCCGACGGTCATATCTTGGTTGCTATCACCAGTACCAATATGATCCACGGTCAGGGCGCGCTCGTGTTTCTGGATACGACGGGACAGGAACGCAACCGCTGGTCCCCTGGCATACAGCGTGTCTCTGCCCCAGTTGTGCGTAAAGGCATAGCATGCTTCACCGCAGATGCCCATACCTTGGTCGTCGTCGATTCTGCTACTTGCCAGGAACAGGTTCGTATTTCTTTGGAGACTACTGCCTCTCTGTCTGCCCCTGCTTTGTCTGGCCGAGTTGCATACGTTCCCTGCCATAGTCCCCATGTTCTGGCGGTGGACCTTGATGAGAAGAGCGTCAGGCCCTTGAAGGTGCAGGATGCCTCTGACGCTTGGCTCGACAAAACTCCCGTCTTGCTTGGAGAGAACCTCTTTACTGTGCTTAGTACTGGCGCACTCCTGGCCCTGCGGACCGGCAACGGTTCGCAGATGTGGCGCACCAATGTAGGGCCAGCAGGTAGGTCTCTCAGCACCCCCACAACCGATGGTGTCCACCTATACGTCGGTGCCCGCAACGGCCTGCACGCCCTCACCCTGGCAGACGGCGGCGAGGCGTGGTTCTTTCCGACGTCTCGCAGGATCGAGGCTGCGCCCGTCGTGTCTGGAGGCGTGGTCTATGCTGCTTGCTGTGATCATTTCATCTATGCCATCGATGCGGTCACTGGGCGGGAACTGTGGCGATACGAACTCGGACGGCGGCGGATCGAGGTCACACCAGTCTTGGCGGCTTGTGATGAAACACCCTGTCTGCTCGCCATAGATCGGGATGGTACCTTGACCGCCATCGCCCGTCCCCTCAGTGCTCAAGAGCACAAGGATGCTGGTCATTGGGTCAAAGCTGCATCCGCCTACGTCGCTCTAGGTCATCCCGCTCGCGGTGCCCAACTTTTGGAGGATCATGGTGAGCCGATCAATGCTGCCCAACTGTGGCAGATTGCGGGAGAACCGGAGCGTGCGGCCCAACAGTATGAGGTAGCCGGAGCCTGGCGGCAGGCCGCCGACCTATGGGCTACCTTGGACCAACCACTCAAATGGGCTGAGGCTTTGAAAGCCCACGCCCGCGTGTTGGAAGAAACCACGTGCAGCGCAGACGAATGTGCCAAGGTTTGGGGTATCGCTGCTCAAGCCTTTGAGGCTGGAGGAAATATAGAGCGCGCCACTGCTTGCAGGCAAGAGTTGACCCGCTGTCTTGAATTACCCATCATCACTGTTGACGTCCAACTAGACAAAGGATTGGTACTGGATGCTTGGTCGCTTTTGCGCTTTATCATCCGCAATCAGGGCTATGGGCCGGCCCGCAGCCTCATTATTCGCGCCACTGGCGATCAGTTCGAGGGGCAAGTGATGGCAACGCGCCAGATCGCCGGGCTGAAAGCCGGTCTCGACCGTACGGATGTGTTCAACATCCGCCCCCGCGAGCATGGCGACAGCGTTCCGCTTCAGGTGATCGTAGAGTATGTTGATCAGAGCGGCACCACCCGTACTTGTAAACAGACCATCCACATCGCCGTTTCCCGCACCAAAGCAGCACGTGGCGCGGGAAAGGTTGTCAATGTATTTGTGTCTGGCAGTGGCGCGGCTGTGGTGGGTGATGGTGCGGTGGTTACTGGCGCTGGCGGCGTGGCCGTGGGCGGAGATGCAGGAGGAGATATTGCGATTGGGCAGACAGACGGCGTACACGGTCCAAGCTCCTCGGAGAGTGTTCAAGAGCCCGTTACGACACGTGGAGGGCAAATGATCAAAATTCTATTTCTAGCCGCCAACCCTACAGACACCACTCAACTGCGACTGGATGCGGAAATTCGAGCCATAGACCAGGCTCTGCGCCAGGCCGAATTCCGAGATCACTTTGATATCAAGCAGCATTGGGCCGTGCACGTGGGCGATATCCAAGAACTCTTTTTGCGTCACCAGCCCCACATCGTCCACTTTAGTGGTCACGGCAGCCCGTCCAGCGAAATCATTCTGGAAGACAATGCCGGTGATAGCTACATTGTCCCAGCAAAAGCGCTCAATGATCTCTTCTCTGTGCTCAAGGACAACATCCGCTGTGTCGTGCTCAATGCCTGTTTTTCGGAACAACAAGCCGCTGCCATCGCTCAGCACATTGACTGTGTCGTTGGAATGTCCAGGGCCATTGGAGATGACTCTGCTATCAGTTTTGCCACTGCCTTTTACCGTGCCCTGGGCTACGGGCGTAATGTCGAGACAGCCTTCAAACTGGGTTGCTTGGAAATCAACCTAGAAAACCTGGATGAACAAGATACCCCGCAATTATTGACCGTCAAAGCTGATCCAGTTAAAATTCAGTTCGTGCACAAAGCTAAAAACTAGCAAGATTTGTGCATGTGTTCAGGCTCAGTCGAAGGATTCGTGGTGCTAAAAGTTCAAGAAAGATGGGATTGTGAAAAAACTTGAGCGGATCAGCAAATACCAAACCCTCGACAAACTTGGCTGTGCTCTAGACCAGGCTGTTGAGACAGAGACTCACAAGCAGTTGCCCGAGCCGATACTGGCTCGAGTGTGGCTGGTAGGTACTCTTTGTGGTCTGGTAGTATTCATCATCCTGAGCAAGCTGGCCTTGAGCGACAGCGTGACATCGATCGTGTCCATGTCAACTGCTCCACTAGTTCCCACAATCATAGGGTCAATCGTGCCTGTAATAACGCCGACCTCAACGCCCACGCCCAACACACCAACTCTTGTCGCCAAAGATGAGAACATTATCCACACAGTTGCTTTTGGTCAGACGCTAGAGGATATCGCTGTCCATTATGGTACAAGTGTCAAAGCTATCAAATCAGCAAATAGTTTGACTTTTGACTTTGTCCAACAGGGAAATACACTCGTAATCCCTTTGGGAGGATCTGTCACCGACTCACAAATAACTGAAACCACCAGTCAAACCTGGCAGTTCTCAGTCATTGAAGGTGATCTGAAGGCTAGCTATCCATTAGCCGTACGTATGGATCGATTTACACTATATCACCAGCCCAGCTATTTGACTGACAGGAACCTTGGCCTGGTGTTAAAGATGGTGTCGACTGCTCTATCTCATATCGAGAATACACTCGACGTTCATTTGGATGGTCGGTTTAATGCCTATGCAGCCGGTTCTCTCTTTAGGCCGCCAGATCTGGCGTTGCGAGGGCGCAGTTTTTCATCCCAGCGTCGTTTCTTTTTCTTGCATGATGGAACAGGCTCTCTGGTCGATCAACAGTACAACTTGACTCACGAACTTGCGCATGTGATGACCTGGAATACTATGGGAGAGCCTTCTTCCGTAATGCTACATGAGGGGGTAGCCGTCTATTTGGGGATCGAGTTAGTCAAGGATGCGGGTTACCTTCCTCTTGACTCGTTCTGTGCTGCGCATCACAGCGCAGGACAACTTTCCCGTGTGTCAACTGATCTCTCATTCAAAGGTCATATAAGAGACTTGGATAATTATTACGCAGCAGGGTGTTTTGTGCAGTTTCTGATCGAGAAATATAGGGTAGAGAATTTTGCCTCAATTTACCATACGGGAGATTACTATGGTGTCTATGGAAAAAGCCTGGCCGATTTGGAGGCAGAGTGGATTGCAAATATTGAGGCTGCCGATTATGCTATTCCTTTTGACATTGACGAGTTTGTATATTACGTGGACCAAGTTTCCGTGGCCTATGGTCGATTATTTAGTAGCTTTGATGGCACTGAGAACCAAATAGTCGCCTATCAAGAATTGGATCGAGCACGGATGGCTTTCTTGCAAGGGCGTTTGAATGAGGTGGCTTGCCATCTCTTGAAGTTTGAGAGTATCCTTAATCAGAAACTGGATCGGCCCGACGATATTTCTCGATAGATGTGAGGCCTATTACCCGGAATTCAGGCACAGATCGCGATGATTCCGATCCAGCATATCCTCGAATCCCCTCCCAGCGCCAAGTCTCGGCAGGCAAGGGCTTGCTGCTGTTGTATTCAATTTGAACTGATAGGCAATGTTCATAGGGTATCCTATCGTGCTGCACACATTACGTTTTGCGTATCACGTCAATATTGCGCGATGCTGTCAGAAAGGTCAAATGCTGTGTTGCACGAGTCGCCAATTTGTGCTACACTATTTGCCACTTGATTATGGTAGGGCATTGGCTTCTCGCATCATAACTACAGAACAGTTTCACTCCATCTTACAAACTCATTGACATATTAGATTGAAAACAACCACATATTTACAGGTCAAGGGCTTGCCAGATAATGGTTGTCGGTAGGCATACCTTGATTTAGGAGTAATGCGATGACTTTGACCGTAGGAGAAATACTTCAGAACCGGTATCGTATCGTTTCTCCTCTTGGCCAAGGAGGAATGGGCGCTGTTTACCAGGCTTGGCATCTCAGTCTCAATTTGCCGATCGCCATCAAGGAGATGATGCCCCAGCCTGATCTTGATGCCCAAGTGTTGGCTCAACTTCGCCAACAGTTTCAGCACGAGGCTGCCACCTTGGCCCGCTTGGATCATCCCCACCTGGTCGCCGTCATAGATTTCTTTGAAGAAGGAGACAATGCTTATCTGGTGATGCACCTGGTGGAAGGGGAGAGCCTGGCAGATCGCATTGAACGGGACAGTGCGTTGTCTGAAGATCAGGTGCTAGTTTGGGCCGACCAGTTGTTAGATGCTTTGGAATACTGTCATAACCAAGGAGTCATTCATCGGGACATCAAACCCCAGAACGTGATCATTCGTTCTGATGAACGGGCAATACTGGTGGACTTTGGATTGGTAAAGTTGTGGGATCCTAGTGATCCACGAACAAAGACAGTGGTGCGGGGATTGGGCACGCCCGAGTACGCACCACCAGAGCAGTATAGTGTTCATCGGAGCCACACTGACCCACGCAGCGATCTATACAGTCTGGGTGCCACCCTGTACCACGCACTGGTTGGCTATGCGCCGATGACAGCCACTGACCGGATGGCAACTCCCGACCAATTTGAACCGGTACGTGATTTGAACCCCCGGGTGAGTGCTGGAACTGAAACTGCGATACTAAAGGCGATGGAGTTGCCACTTGTCAATCGTTTCAAGAATGCAGCCGAAATGAAGACATCATTGGGCATCGGTGTGCCTACCCCAACCCTATTCACAAAGCAGTCGACGAAAGTGATGCCGAGCGCGCGAGTGACTACCTCACCTCGGTCCAGGCGTGTGCCCGTGTGGGTTTGGATTACGAGTGGGATAATAGCGTTCGTACTGCTGATTTATCTGGTCAAGTTCGGATTTGGATGGAAAAGTGCGGACGAGCTAATAGCTACACTATTTCCTACCGTCACATCCACAGTTGTGCCAACGTCAACTCGAACATTTACACCCACGCCCACAGCCACACCGACCCGAGCACCAACACTGGGTGATACTCGGACCCGTCCCACTGATGGCATGGTGATGGTCTATGTCCCCAGCGGCACATTCCAGATGGGCAGCATCGATGCTGAGATTGATGCTGCATTCTCTTTGTGCGAACAGGATCTTGGAAGTGGCGAATGTGAGCAAAACTGGTACATTGATGAGTCTCCTCAACACCTCGTTACCCTCGATGCCTTTTGGATAGATCGGGCCGAGGTCAGCAATATCCAATATCGCCAGTGTGTGGAGGCGGGAGAGTGTGATGCGCCAACGACATGTGATTGGGGAGACCTGACTTTTAGTGATGCGGCGAAGGATGATCATCCAGTAGTTTGTGTGAATTGGCATGAGGCGGACGCATACTGCCAGTGGGCAGGCGCGCAGTTGCCGACAGAGGCCCAATGGGAGTATGCAGCGAAAGGAACACAAGGGTATGTTTATCCCTGGGGAAACACCTTTGACGGTGCGCGAGTGAACTTTTGTGATGCCAACTGCACCTATGATTGGAAAACGAACGAATATGATGATGGGTACGAAAGGACATCGCCAGTAGCGAGTTTCCCAAATGGTTCCAGTTGGTGCGATGCTATGAATATGGCGGGTAACGTCTGGGAATGGACCACTGATTGGTACGGTGATTACTTTTCCGGGGCGCAGATAAATCCCACTGGCCCAACAGAAAGAGATCGCAAGGTGCTGCGCGGGGGCGGCTGGGTCGTAAGGCAGACGGATGTCCGCGCATCCTACCGCGGCAGCCATCCCACTGAATTTCGTAGCCCTAGTCTTGGGCTGCGGTGTGTGGATGACGTGCTGGGACAGTGAGTGGTTGTGCTTGGGGCTGTTGGTTCCTGGGCTTTTTTTCTCTCTGAACTGTTGAGGAGAATTTCCTGTCGCTTTTCCCGCATTCATCCCGATTTTGAGGAACTCGTGTGCCGTTAATGGAGAACGATATCCGTAACAAGTTGACAAACCTGGAGAATGTTTTTTGCACTGGCGCAGGGTAATCAAGTGGGAGAATCCACAAATTTGACTATCGAATACATTCGCGCCGCGATGCGTGGCCCACTACCCGGAATTCAGGCACAGATCACGATGGCTCCGATCCCGCGTGCTCTCGAACTCCCTGCCGGTGCCAAGTCCCGGCAAGCGGGAGTCTTGTTGTTACTGTATCCCATTCGTACGGTGCTCCATCTGATGCTGACCGTGCGCACATCTAACTTGAACCACCATAGCGGGCAAATTTCGTTGCCGGGTGGGGGGTTGGAGAAAGAGGATGCATCACTTCAAGAGACGGCGCTACGGGAAGCTCGAGAGGAGACCGGAATCGTCACCGATGAACTGGAAATGCTAGGCCCTCTCACACCCCTTTATATCCCGCCCAGCAATAATCTTATTTATCCTTTCGTTGCCTACACGCCCCAACGACCGGCCTTTCGTCTCGACCCCAGGGAGGTAGCCGAGTTGCTGGACGTTTCGCTGCGCTTGCTGCTGAACCCAGCGACCCGGAGCGAGGAGGAGTGGAAGTGGCGTGGAGCCCCTTTGCACGTCCCCTTTTACGCCGTGAACGAACACAAGGTCTGGGGTGCGACCGCTATCGTGCTGGCCGAGTTTCTGGCACTGATCGTCCAGTAGACCGCACCAGCTCTGTTTGGCCGGTGTGCCTTTCCCTTAATCACCATTTGTGGTATGCTTGCCGTACACCACAAACGGAGAACCTCATTGACCAAGAGAGAATTCAGACTAGCGGACGAAATCCATTACAATCGCTCAGGGCCGGTGCGTTGGATCATCTCCCACCTGATGCGCTACCCGCACTTTCCCCTGATCGCGATTCTGGCCGCTATCCTGAACAACCTTTGTTACGGTAACGTCCAGATATCTATTGGGCGGGTATTTGACTTGATCTCCTCACCCGGCTGGGAAACGAGTGTGATGCTGACACTGGCTCTCGGTGTACTGGGGTTCGCTGTGGGCCAGGGATTGACGGGCCTAGTGCGCAACTATTCGAACGAATTCTTGGCCCAGCGCATCGAACGGGATGCCCGTGACGAGTTATACGTCAGCTTGTTGGGCAAGAGCCAGACCTTTCACGGTCGGCAGCGCATCGGCGATATTATGGCTCGTGCCACCAACGACGTGCGTACGATCAACATGATGTTCAGTCCTGGTCTGGTACTGATTTTGGATTCGACCATGGCCTCTATCATTCCCATTATTCTGATCGGGCAGCTTTACTTTGAGTTGCTGCTTGTACCCTCTATCTTTCTTGTTGTGCTTGCCATCACCATAGCCGATTACAACCGCCGGCTCAAGCCAGTCAGTATGGCCTTGCGTAAGCAGTTTGGTACGATAAACGCCGGACTGGCAGAGGCTATCGCCGGGATCGAAGTGGTCAAAGCGAACACTCAGGAACGGTACGAGTGGCGCAAGTTCACCCGGGATGCCCGTCAGTTCCGCGACCATTTTGTGCAACAGGGCGAAATCCAGGCCCGCTATTTGCCAATGTTGACGTTCACCTTGGCCTGGGCTGGCGGGTTTTTACACGCAATGCTGCTTTGGCGGGCAGGTAGTATCAGCCTGGGCACTGTGGTCGCTTTTATGGGATTGATGGGCGCGCTCCGCTTTCCCACCTTTATCTCGATATTCACCTTTAACCTGGTACAGTTGGGTGTGGCCAGCGCCGAGCGGATACTGGAATTGATCAACACGGAAACAGAGCTGGACGAAAACGAGGCCGGCGTCAACCAAACGATCCAGGGCGAGGTGACCTTTGAGAACGTCAGTTTTGGCTATGACGGCAAGCCGGTGCTACAAGATATCAGTTTTACCGCCCGCCCGGGAGAGACTGTTGCCATCGTGGGGCAGACCGGCTCTGGAAAAACTACCCTCACCCAACTTATCAACCGGATATTCGACGCCAACAGCGGGCGGGTGCTGGTCGATGGGGTAGACGTGCGCGATTGGAGCCTAGAGTCGCTTCGCTCGCAGATCTCGACCATCGAGCAAGACGTCTTTCTCTTTTCCCGCTCCCTGGCTGAAAACATCACCTTTGGGTATGCGGATGCCGGTCAGGATGAGATCGAACGGGTAGCCCGCGAGGCCCAGTCACACGAATTTATTACCGATTTTAGCGACGGTTATGAGACTGATATCGGCGAACGCGGTGTGACCCTTTCTGGCGGGCAACGACAGCGCATCGCCATTGCCCGTGCCTTTCTCACCGACCCCCGTATCTTGATCCTGGACGACAGCACCAGTGCCATCGACAGCGCCACCGAGGATCAGATTCAGCGCGCGATGCGGCGCATCAGTCGCCAGCGGACCACCTTTATCATCACACACCGCCTCAGCCAGATTCGGTGGGCCGACCGTATCCTGGTTCTGCGCCGGGGTGAGCTGGTGGACCAGGGGACACACCAAGAGTTGATGGAGCGCAGCGCCGATTACGGCCGTATCTTTGCGAGGTATGATTAGGTTCAATGGGATTTATCTTAGACGGCCTCGATACCGAGGCATACGATCGCAATTATAGCGACAGAGAACTGCTCCTTCGGACCATTGGCTACTTTCGGCCCTACGCCTGGCAGATGCTGCTGATCGCCGTTATGATTACTTTGAACTCGGCGGCAGGGACTGGCGGGCCGATCATTATTTCCAAGGCCATCGATACCCTGGCTCAAGACCCGTCTACCAAAAAGCTGCTCTTGTTGACGGCCGCTGTGTGGTTGATGGGAGGAGCAGGCTGGGCGTTCAACTATGTGCGTCAACTGTTCTCGGCCCGCGTCATTGGGGACGTGGTCCTCAAATTGCGAGAGGACGTCTTTGATGCCACCATCGGGCACGACCTATCCTTCTACGACGAACACCCCTCCGGCAAGATCGTCAGCCGGGTCACATCAGATACGCAGGACTTTGCCACAGTCGTCGACTTGATCCTGAATTTGCTCAGCCAGGTGTTAGTGGTTCTCCTGCTCTCGATTTGGCTGTTCAGCACCCACTTTTGGTTGACTGTGTTGATGTTGGCGATGACGCCGGTGACGGTCGTCATTGCGCTCAGCTTTCGGCGTGTTGCACGGACGGTCACTCAACGTGCCCGCCGGGTGACGGCCAAGATCAATGCCCAGATTCAAGAGTCGGTCAGTGGCATTGTTGTGGCCAAGAGCTTTCGACAGGAACACGCTATCTATGCCAATTTTAATGCCACCAACGAGCAATCCTATCAGACCGGGCTGCGTCGTGGTCTGACGCTCATCACGATCTTTCCCATTATGGGGATCACTTCTGGCCTAGGGACAGCGGCGCTGGTCTATGCGGGTAGTCTGTCTATTCGCAGCGGCACAGTGACTCCTGGTGATTGGTATTTATTCATGCAGGCCGTGGGGCTGTATTGGTTTCCAATGATGAATATCGCCTCTTTTTGGAGCCAGTTCCAGGATGGGCTATCTGCCGCCGAGCGAGTGTTTGCGTTGATTGACGCTGATCCCAAGGTGGTGCAAGTAGCCAGCGAACCGGTGGAGCAACTGGATGGGCGGATCGAGTTCCGCAATCTCGCATTTTCCTACGTTGACAGAGAGATTGTACTGCCCGATTTTACGCTAGAGGTCAGCCCCAAGGAGACGTTGGCGTTAGTGGGCCACACCGGCGCGGGCAAAAGCAGCTTGGCTCGACTGATCACCCGTTTTTACGAGTTCCAGGGGGGCGAGCTTTTGGTTGACGGTCGGGATGTCCGCTGCCTGGACCTGGGCCAGTACCGGCGGCACATTGGGTTGGTCCCGCAAGAGCCATTCCTTTTTTCCGGCACCGTGGCGAACAATATCCGCTATGGCCAGTCGGGGGCTACCGACGAGCAAGTGCGCGAAGCAGCCACGTATATCAGCAACGGCGATTGGTTGGCCGATCTGCCGGATGGGCTAGACACTGACGCGGGCGAGCGCGGAGCCAATCTCTCAATGGGCCAGCGACAATTGGTCGCCCTGGCGCGCGTGCTGCTCAAAGACCCTGCCATCTTTATCCTGGACGAAGCGACCGCCAGCGTGGACCCCTTCACCGAGACCCAAATCCAGGAGGGGCTAGAGATCATTATGCGCGACCGAACCGCCATCGTCATCGCCCACCGGCTGTCCACGGTCAAGAACGCGGACCGGATCATTGTGATGGATCACGGCCAGATCATCGAAGAGGGCACCCATGACGGCCTGATGGCCCAGAGCGGCCATTATGCCGAGTTATACAACACCTACTTTCGACACCAGTCGGCAGATTACGTGCCGTGGGAGCTTGAGGACAAAGAGACGCCTAATCTACGGTAGGCAATGTTCCTAGTACGCGCTTTAGCGCGTGTTTATGGCGATGAATCACCCACTACAAACTTGTTCTTAACAGTGTGTCCGTTTGAATGATCTGCGTTTGGAGAGTAGCTTGCCATTCACAAGGAGGTGTATCATGAAACGTTCATCGGCTTTGGGGCGTTGCGCCCCCAAACTCTGTGTTTTGTTTATTCTGTTGCTGACCATCGTGCCTCCCACGCTGGCCCAAGGAAGTCAGCCCGACGATCCTATGCCATCGGCTGAGCCGGTCAAGCTCATCTTTGTTCACCATTCCACCGGCGGCAACTGGCTGGCCGACCCGAACCACGATCAACCCTATGGCGGCCTGGGCAGCGCTTTGCGAGACAATAACTATTTTGTAAGCGCCACCAACTATGGTTGGGGACCAGACTCTATCGGAGATGGCACCGATATTATCAATTGGCCTCAATGGTTCACCGGCCCGAACAGCAGGACCTATCTGGACGCGTTGTCCAGTGAGAGCGATCAAAATGTTGGTGATTTCGGCTCCTGGTCTCGTCTGGCGACCGACCCTGGCGGTGAGAACGAGATCATCATGTTCAAATCCTGCTTTCCCAACTCGGACTTGTATGGCAGTCCCGGCGATCAACCTGCCCCGGCGCCCAACGATCAGTATACGGTGAGCAATGCCAAAGCGGTCTATAACGATCTGCTGGCCTATTTCGAGACCCGCCAGGACAAACTGTTTATCGTCATCACCGCGCCGCCGATGGCGGAAGGCGAATACACGTCGGACGCCCAATCTGGTGCCGAGCGCGCCACCAATGCCCGTGCTTTCAACAACTGGTTGATGGGCGATTGGCTGGCCGGTTACGGGTACAACAACGTCGCCGTATTTGACTATTATAACGTGCTCACATCCAACGGCAGCTCTAGCCGTACCGATGCTCCAGGGACCAACGAAGAACCCAACGACGCGGGCCAGGAAGACGGCAATCACCACCGTTGGTGGAATGGCACAATACAACATGTCCAGACCGTGGGCAACAACTATTCGGCTTATCCTACCGATTCGAGTTGGGACAGTCACCCCACGACCGCCGGTCATCAAAAAGCCACTGACGAGTTCGTCCCACTGCTCAATGTTTTCTACAACCGCTGGAAAACAAGTCCCGCGGCTCCCAGACCGACGCCCGCTTCTGTTGAACCAACAGTACGACCTACGCCCGCGCCCCAGGAGACAGAAACCACGCCGACCGTTGCGCCAGAGACCGAACCCAGCCAGCCATCAACAGCCGCAGATATGATTGACGATATGGAGGCAGAGGACTATTGGGAATCCTACGGCGACGACGCCGGATCTACGGTCACCTCTCGTTTCGACACCGAAACTGCCCACAGTGGATCATCCTCCCTGCGCATCGAATATGACATCAAGGATGATGGATGGGGGGATACAGGATTTTCTCACGAGTCTCACCAGGATTGGAGCAGCGGTAATGGCATCTCCCTGTGGCTCCACTCTGATGGAACCGGTCAACCGGTGGCGTTGATGCTGTTATCCGGTGACTCTAACATGCCAACGCCCTTTACTGTGCATTTTGAGACCACAGTAGAGAGCGCGGCCGGGTGGGCGCAGTTTGCCTTTGCATGGACGGATTTTGGGCTAGCAAGCTGGGCCGACGAAGGCGGCCTGTCCGAGTTGGACCCAACACGAGTGGTCGCTATGGGATTCAATTTCAGCCCGAGCCAGGGCATCCTCTGGGTAGACGATGTTGGCCTTGCCACCGGCGAGACACAGCCCCCGCCCTCGGTAGAAGAAGAGGAAGAAGAGTCTTCTCCAACCCCTACTACTGCGCCGGAGCAAGCTCCGCCGGACGACGAACCCGAACCCACCGAGTCGGAAGGTGGCGGACCCTGTGCTTTGGCAGCCATGTTGCCGATGGTAGCTGTTGGCGTGGTGTGGGTGTGTAGGCAGAGAAATTCTTGAACAGTGATCTGAACCATATTCACCCGCCAGGACGAAAATGTAGGTCATGTTTTTAACGTGACAGTTGCTGTCGTCATGCTACAAGCGTGATCTACAGAGTTGTTCTCATAATAGGTATGTTTTTCGTGGTTGTAGAAATGTCGCTATTCATACGTTTGCTTGTTGCAACGGTCTTTATGACAGCAGCGTTGTGTCTGTTTCTTCTGCTCTTGAACCGCAGATTGATACTCATCAAGGATTCAGCATACAAGACGCCCTTGATAGCCTCTATATTTGTGGCCTTTATGGTCAGTTCAGGTGTTCTTGGCTATGCTGCCGGGTTCTCCATCTGGTTGCTTCTGCCCATAGTTATCCTGGTTGGTATACTGGTGGGGGAAGTCAGGCGGGCGGTGATTCGATGGCGTTTTCGGGGGCCATCTCCGGTCTCTAGGGAGAATGTGAATGTATCGTTGACTCAGCCTTTCACCACCACGGAATTACAGGTTGCCCACTATGAGGTTGATTGTCCACAATTGAAAGGCAGTGGGTTCACGGTCGTACATATTAGCGATCTTCACGTCACCGGTGACATTCCACGTGATTACTATGTGGCTGTTATGGAGCGAGTGAACAAGGCACAACCGGATCTTGTCTTTATTACGGGAGACTTTGTGACCAAGCTCGAGTTTGTCTCTCTTTTGCCTGGGATACTCGAGGTAGCCAAAAGTCGTCGTGGGATTTTTGCCGTCCTGGGTAACCATGATTATTGGACAGATGCCAAAAGTGTAGCGGATGCGGTTCGCAGTGCCGGTGTCGTGCTGTTACATAATGGATGCCAGCGTATTGCTGTTGGTGATCGTGATGAGGTCCTGATCTATGGATATGAGGCTCCATGGGGTGAAAGTCAATTGCAGATGCCGGTCGCTGCCGATGGTGACATAGCACTGGTATTAACGCACACGGCGGACAATATCTACCGCCTGAGCCGAGCCAGGGTAAAAGCTGCCTTTGCCGGTCATTACCACGCGGGTCAAATCAGAATCCCGTTGTTGGGTTCGGTTGTTGTGCCATCCAAATACGGGAGACGTTTTGACCATGGTCATTTCATAATAGATGGGACGCATCTATTTGTCACCTCTGGCGTTGGTGCAGCTATGCCGCCATTTCGGGTCTATTGTCAACCGGATATTTTCGTGATCAGGTTCAGGGGAAGCGCTGAATAGACAAACTGGCAGCACACGATCTTTCTCAAGGAGCAAAGAACATGTCCGCAAATAACGAACTGATTCAAGCCCTACGAACTGCCCTTGAGGCATCCCCTGAGGCCGTACCCCTGCGCAAGCACCTGGCCGACCTGCTGATGGAGGCCGGTGAGTTTGATGAGGCTGCTAAAATCTATCGCCAGACCCTCGACCTAGCGCCTGAGGACGACGGGATCAGGCTGTTGCTGGCTGAAGCGTATTACCGGCAGGGTGAAAAAGACGTCGCCATAGTCGTTCTGGAGCGGCTGATCGGTGGTCCTGCTCCCACGGCCCATGCGTTTTTGCTCGCGGCCCGCGTTTACGTAGAGACCGGCGAAATAGCCAAGGCCGCACAAGCCTATAAACAGGCCATTGCCCAAGATCCGGACCTAGCAGACCCCGATTTGCAGCGTCAATTGGCCGTCACCGGGATAGAAGCGCCGCCACGAGATGGGGCAGAGCCAGAGTCGGAAAAGGACGAACTTGTGTTCGTCGTCGCTGACGAGTCACCGGCGGATGATCTCATCGAACGTCCGCGCATCACCTTTGAAGATGTGGGCGGGATGGACAAGCTTAAGGAAGAAATCAGGATGAAGATCATCTACCCGCTCACGCATCCCGAAATCTACGAGGCTTATGGCAAAACCATCGGCGGCGGCATCTTGATGTACGGCCCGCCAGGGTGCGGCAAGACCTATCTGGCCCAAGCAACCGCTGGCGAGGTAAAGGCGCATTTCGTGTCGGTGGGGTTGCACGACGTGCTCGACATGTATATTGGGGAGAGTGAGCGCAAGCTGCACGAGATTTTCGAACTAGCCCGCAACCACACCCCGTGCGTGCTCTTCTTTGACGAGGTGGACGCTCTGGGCGCGAGCCGCTCTGATATGCGGTACAGTTCGGGCCGCAAGCTCATCAACCAGTTCTTGGCCGAGCTGGATGGCGTGGACACGTCAAACGAAGGTGTCTTGATCCTGGCCGCGACGAATGCTCCATGGCACGTCGACCAGGCCATGCGGCGACCGGGCCGCTTTGACCGCGTCCTGTTCGTGCCTCCGCCCGATGCGGCGGCTCGTGGGGCCATCCTCCGTATTCAATTGGAAAACAAGCCAACGGGCAAGGTCGACTATCAGAAACTGGGGCGGCAGGCGGATGGCTTTTCTGGCGCGGATTTGAAAGGCGTCATCGATATGGCCGTGGAGCGCAAACTGCGCGAGGCGATGCAGACCGGCGTTCCCAAGCCACTGACCACCAAGGACCTTCAAACGGTGATCAAGATCGTGCATCCCACGATCAAAGAATGGTTCGCCACCGCGCGCAATTACGCCATCTATTCCAACCAGGGTGGCATCTATGATGATATTCTGGACTATATGAAGATTTCTCGCGGTCCCAAGTTGTCTTCCGGACGGTCTCGCTGAGAGAGTTCATAATGGAGACGGAACAGCAATTGACGCAGGTGCAGGTGCTCCTGGACACCAAACGTTACCAGGATGCCGAGATCAAGCTGCGCGAAATGCTGGCCCGCACCCCGAACGATGCCCGCGCCCACGCATTGTTGTCGTATGCCATGTACCTCCAGGACCACAACCTGGGGGCGCTAAAGGAGGCCCAGACGGCTATCGGCCTGGACCCCAATGACCCGACCGGTTATCATGTCCAGTCGTTGGCCCTCCTACAACTGGGGCGGACGAAAAAAGCTCTCACGGCGGTCCGAGAAGCCCTGCGCATCAACCCTGATTTTGCGCCTTACTATGCCACTCTCAGCCGAATCCATGTGCGGAAAAAAGGCTGGAAGAAAGCGCTGACCGCAGCGGAAGATGGGCTGCGGGTGGACTCGGAGTACGTTTCCTGCATCAATCTGCGGGCGTTGGCCCTGGTAAATATGGGAGAGCAGGACGAGGCTGCTGAGACCATCGAAGCGGCCCTCGCCCGTGACCCCGAAAACGCCACGACCCACGCCAACCAGGGCTGGGCGCTATTGCACCGTGGCGATCACCAGCAGGCGTTGGTGCATTTTCGTGAGGCGCTGCGCTTGAACCCGATGTCGGATTGGGCGCGGCAAGGTATCGTCGAAGCGCTCAAAGCACGGAACGTGATTTACCGCCTCATGCTGCGCTATTTTCTCTGGATGTCGCGGCTGACCACGGCCGAACAGTGGGGAGCCGCCGCCGCGATTTCTGGGGCGAGACAAGCACTGCACATCATCGCGCGCCAGGTGCCGATCCTGTACATCGTCGTCATCCCGATTTCGCTCATTTATTTCTTTTTCGCTGTCCTGACCTGGACTGCTCGCCCTCTATTCGCCCTCGTGCTGCGATTCGACCGTTTTGGTCGTCTGGCGCTGCCACGAGAGGAGATCGTGGCAGCGAATTGGGTAGGTACAAGCCTGCTGGTTAGCTTGGGTAGTCTGATCTTGGGGCCGACCATCGGGCTGGTACTGTTCCTCACCCAGAGAACCGAGTACGTGATCTTTCCACTCCTGGCATTCTTTGTCTTGGCGCTGGCCGCGTTGGCGATGATTGTGCCCATCTCTGGTGTCTTTCGATGTCGTCCTGGCGGGGGGCGCGTCGTTTTGGCCGTGTACACCGCTTTACTAGCCCTGGCAGGGCTAGCCGCTTTTGTGTTGGTGTTGTTTGGCACTTGGGGGACTGCGGCTGCGGTTGTGCCGGCGGTTTTGTTCCTCGCAGGGTGGACGTCGTACACGTGGGTTGCCAGTCTTGTTATCATTGTTACTGCCAAATAGTGACCGAGCGTGTGAGAGAGCTTTATGTCGATTGATGGGATTCCAATGACAATTTTAGCCAAGGTAAAGATGATGATACAATGTATCTTGACAGGAAAGACTGCATGATGAGATAGTCTTGGGCATTTTCAGGAGGTGGTCCAAGCGGCGGCGGGTACTGGGAATTGACGAGATCTACCTTGGTCACAAAGAATATGCACTGATTCTTTCAGACATAGAGCGCCGCCGGGGCAACAGCAATTCTCATTATGAGGTTGGTAGTGACAATTCACTGCACAGAATCTTGGAGTTTTGACCCACCGCATGGGCCTATGCAACAGTATGACATTTCCAGACAAGGTTTTCGCCCCCTAAAACGCCCCTGGGACAGTGGCAAAGAGTTTGGGAAGAATAGAACTGAACAATCTTCCCTGAAACCCATATAGAGCCCTGACCTTTTATGCACTCATCCTGCGACCATGTCGCACAGCCACGATCTCTGCCAAAATCGCCAGCGCGATCTCGGCTGGCTCGCGCCCACCCAGATCAAGTCCTACCGGGCCATGGATGCGTGCCAGTTCCACATCACTAAACCCCACCTCTCGCAGCGCGGCCTTTCGTTTGGCCTGAGTAGCACGAGAGCCAATAAGCCCAACGTAAGCTGCTTGGCTGCGCAGCGTCATCTGCAACGCGGGCAGGTCAAACTTGGGGTCGTGGGACAGAATCACGACATGGTGCTGCGGTCCCAGTTTTTCGGTTGATAGCGCGTCTTGCGGCCAGGCCACGATCAATTCATCCGCCGTGGGGAAACGATCCGGGGTGGCAAAGGTGCGGCGCGCGTCCACCACTTGCACGCGAAAGCCCAGCGTCTGCGCCAGACTGACCAGTGGCACCGCTACGTGCACCGCTCCAACAATGACCAGCGTCAATGGTGGAATGAATACTTGGGAAAAGACATCTTTCCCATCAACATGATGCAATTCAGTGGCGGGATCAGAAAACAATGCAGCCAAATCGGGAACCAGAGAAACGTCGCCCACGATACGACCATCAGGCCATGCCAACAGGTGTGCCCCACCCCGATCATGATCATCGTCAAGACAGGTTGCGAGCGCGACTGTCTCCTCCGCCTCTAGCGCGGTGAGCAACTGCCGGTGGATGTCCACCAGCGGCTCGACATAGACCTCGATGGTGCCGCCGCATGCCAGCCCCACCTGCCAACCGGTCTCGTCCGCCACGCCGTAGCGGAGACGCTTTGGCGGCCTCCCAGCGAGCATCTCTTGGGCCTCCTCAAAAACTGCCCCCTCCACGCACCCACCGCTAACAGACCCCACCATCTGCCCGGATTTGGTCACCGCCATGCGCGAGCCTAGTGGTCGAGGGGAAGAGCCCTCGGCCCACACCACCGTTGCCAGTGCGATTTGCTCTCCGTCGGCCAACCAATGCTTTAAATCATCCGCTATCTTTTGCACTATCACTCTCCTGTTCACATTTCTACTGCCATAGGATACCACGCAATTAAGCCCAGGCCAAATTGCCAGGTAGCACCCTGGCACATTTGCGGTTGTGATGGCCCTACATCTTTGCTACAATAGAGCCACTATAACGGATTGAGAAAAGAACTGAAAGAAGACAAAATCCGTTTTTCCCAAATTCGTTGTAGTGTTGCGTAGAATCCTTTAGAATCCTATGGAGGTGTGAAAATGAAGGCAGTTATTGAGGCAATGACGACTCTGTTGGAGGACGATAGCGTCGTCGAGATCATGGTAGATGGACCGGATCAGGTCTATATCGAACGAAATGGACAGTTGGAGGATGTCGACGTCCACTTTGCCAATGAGCGGCAAGTGATCGACTGGGCCAATGGCTTGCTGGTCTCGCACGGATGGGAACCAGTAGGAGAAGGGCGGTTGTGGGCAGAGGGCCGGCTGCACAACAAAAGCCGTATACTGGCCGTTATCCCTCCGGTGGCGGTGAGCGGGCCCAGTGTAGTCATCCGAAAATCCCACAGCGGACCACTGACATTCGAACAATTGTTCAGCTATGGCAGTGTCAGCCCGACCATTGTGGACTTTATAAAGACCGTGATGCAGGCCCGGCTGAACGTGATCGTCGCCGGGGGCACAGCCAGCGGCAAGACGACGTTGACCAACATGATCGTAGAGCTGGCACCAGCAGGAGAACGGCTGATTGCCGTCGAGCAGGTCAACGAGCTGCGCCTGCGAAACGAGCGCGTGATCTACCTAGAGGCCCAAGCGGCCAAAGCGAGTGGCGCGAGCGCGGTGGATGTGAGCGAATTGCTCCAGGTAGCTGCCCGCATGCGCCCTGACCGGATCATCGTCGGCGAGTTGATGGGGGACGAAGTGCTCCAAGTGCTGCGCCTGATGAACACGGGCCTCGATGGCATGATGGCGACGATCCACGCCAACAGCCCACGCGACGTGCTGGCTCGGCTGGAGAAAATGGCGACGATGTCTGAACCTAGCCTGACGTTGCCCGTCATCCGGGCCGAGATGGCGGCGGCCATAGATTTGATCGTTCAGATTGGCCGATTGGATGACGGCTCCCGCAAGGTCTTGTCAATCGTAGAGGTACGGGATCTCAAAGGAGACAACGTTGTGCTGGAGGAGCTTTTCGCTTGGGAAAAGACTGGCGTTGGGGCAGACGGTCGCTTCACGGGTATCTTTAAGGCGACGGGTGCAACACCGTCGTTTGCACCCACGTTGGCGACGATGGGATTGACCTTCCCGGAAGGCACGTTCGAGCCATAAGCGTGATGCATGTTACATGGTTGTTATACGAGGCCGCGTTGTAAAGCCAACACCGCGGCCTCGGTGCGCGATGCGACGCCGAGTTTACTCAATACATTACCCAGATGGAATTGAACGGTGCGGTCCGAGATGCCGAGCCGGGCGGCGATCTGTTTGTTCGTCAGCCCGGCGGCAACTCTGACCAACACTTCTCGCTCGCGAGGGGTGAGCGGCTCGATCAGTGGATCACTCGGACCAGTAGAAACAGTTTCTTGCGGCACCAACGGCAAGTAGGCACGCACCTGGGTTCCTACACCAAGCACCGAGTTGATTTCCAACTGACCGCCCACTGCCGCAGATTGTTCGACCATTTCGGCCAACCCCCACCTTTCATCGACAGCCAATGCCTCCAACGGTTCCGGTGGTTGAAATCCATCACCATCGTCGGCGATGGTCAACCGCAAGCCATCTCGCTCTGACCGCAAGCTGAGACCCACCCGACCAGCCCCAGCATGTTGCCCGGCGTTGTGCAACGCTTCTTGGGCTATGCGATAGACGGCGAGCGTCAGATTGTGCGAGACGGTGGCGATGCGCTCTGGCAGATCAAGAGTGACAGCAAGCCCATAGCGTCGTTCCATCCGCAGCGACAGCATCTCCAGCGCAGGGCCAAGACCCAGATCATAAAGATCGCTGGGGTGCAGATCAGCCACCAGATCGTAGAGATCTTCCAACGCGCGGGCAATCATCCCAGCCAGAGTGCGGGCCGCCTGCTGAGTCTGCACAGTGCCGTACGCATTGGCCTGCGCCAGGAGCAAGTTGAGCGATTGGCTTACCCCTTCATCTAGCAGACGTGCCAGGCGGCGGCGCTCTTTTTCTCGGACAGTAGTTGCAAAAGGCTTTTTCATTCTCAGCTATTTAACTCGGACTGATTGCAGAACAATGACACGGTCGGGTTGCTCTATCCCCTGCTCATTCCAGACCGGCAAACGCTCCAAGCTGGGCCAGCGGTACATTCCAACTTGCAGTCGATACACCCCCAAGGGTAAATCGGATCCCAGCACGATGCGATGCACGTCTGGCACAACATCCCCCGGAAGCCACGCACTGGGAGGATACCGCCCACCCATCGGCGGTCCATCGTGTTGGGCGATGGGTTGGCCATTGGCATCGAGTAGATGAACAAACACAAAATAATCATCCTCCGGCGGCCGCTGCGCCTCCCAGTACAACTTGACGTCAAACTCGGTACCCGGCGATACACTGTCCACCGTTTTCAAGCCCAACAAAGTGATTTGATTTCCAAAATCAGCATTCACCGGTCTCATTCCATCCAGTGAACCTTGCCAGGGCACGACCACGTATCCCAAGGTGGCACTTTTGAAAGGAACTGTACCGTCATCCAGGTAGATGGACAGAAAAATTTCCGAACTATGGGATGCTGCGGACACATCCAGGCGGTATGCACCGACTGGAATATCGTCCGGTGGCGTCAACACCAACTCCTCAGCGACCACCAGTCCTGTCCGCCACGAATCGGTCAGCACATTGCGAGCGGCGACCGCCCACTGCTGCGCCCAACTGGTGCCGTCGTTGGGCGACACGAGCCGCACGACAGGCCGGAACGATCCACGAAAAGATAACGGCTGCGTCCATTGCGAAAAGAGGGTCACGTGGATTGCATCGCCAGGCCGAAACCGCTCTGGCTGGTACTTGTACCCCACCCAGTATGCCCCGTCCGGCAATCGTACACTCAACGGATGCGCCGCCTGCTCTGCCCAATCAAACGCACGGAACCGCCGCCCCCATACCGTGATAGGCGACGCGGCATCATAAGGCGACTCGAATACCGCCAATGGTACGTACTCATCCTGAAACCAACCCGTACGCATCAGCCGATCCCAGGCCAGGCTCTTGGAAGAGACACAATAATCGGGCGAATTCCCGGCCAGGAAATCCGGCAAAAAGACCAACTCGCTCCCTTCCTCACTCCACGCCAAAACAGAGCGATCTGCCAGATACCCAATCTGCTCGGAACCCAAAACCACCGCTGTCGACTCACTGTAAACGGACAACCACTCTGCTGCCTGCTGCTCGAGTGCCTGATGGACAACAGGCCTAAAGCGATACCGTTGGTAGAGTGACGATGCTTGCGCCAGACCCAGAAACGCCCCAGCGGCGAGGGCCACACTCACCGTCAGTGTCAAGCGGTCAAGGTGGCTGAGATAATGCTCAACGATCCATTGAGCGATCCAGTGAACGCCTACCCCGGTCAGAAACAACCCCATTGTAACCATCATTGCCATAGCCGTCAGGCTGCCACTCGAGACCGATGCCACTCCCCACGCCCCCCACAGCAACCCGATCCCCGATATTTTACGGGATGTACCAAGCAGTTCGATCACTCCACACACAAGCAATGGCAGAAACAGCCAGTACAGTTCGCTCTCGTCCAAAAGTTGGCTGACGGCGCGCCCCCATTCGCTCAAGTCGAGATCGGCCTGGAGAATGGGGGCGGCGATTTGTTGCGTTATGACAAACACCCAAGCGATTGCGACGACCGTCAGAACCGCATAGAGCCATAATGGAATACGCCGTCTTTCGACCCACTGAACAGCCAACAACAACATTGCCAATGTGAGCGTGCTTAAATCGAGGCGAACGCACAACATCAATACCAATGCGACGTTGTGGATCCCCCAGCGCTTTTTCACGGATGCCGCGATGGCGATCCACGCCAGCGCCACAGTCCAGGGGATTTCGGTTCCCAGCGTCGATATGACCATTGGGTTGAAAGCGACCAACACCGCCGATACAACTGCAACCGTCGACCTGCCCATTGCCTGGCCAGTTACATAGAGGGCGATGGCGATCGCTCCCCATCCCAGTGCGCCCCCAATCAAGCTGGCCTGCGACAATGGAATTCCCAACCCAGCCAATAATGCCAACATCAACGTATAGAAAGGTGAGTCGAGCAGCGTTTGCCCTTTGGCCCAGTTGCCGGGTGCCAGGTCACGGGCGTGGCGAAACGTAGCGTACACGCTATCATCAAAATAAGCCCCCCAGGCTACCCCAATGATCAATGGGATCATCAGAAACGTTAACCAGAGCACGACTTTTGAGCGCGATCCAATTTCTTTTTCTCCCGCTTTGACTGGTTGTTCTTGTAGAGGATAGGCAGTTTCGTTCATCGTTGACCTTATTTGACAAGTTACTCAATCAAGTTTACACTACATCGAACGATTGTGCAAGATGTCTATGAAAACAGAGAGCAAACGGCCATATCTGTGGATCATCTGTTTCACGATTTTGGCCCTGACTATACCATATCTCATTGATACCCTCCCCCATCAGATCTCTGCCAAAGCTGGATCCGCGCTAGAGCCTACTTTTTCCATCCCCAGCGGCTACTATGATCGTGACATTCAACTAGAGATCACATCCCCCAACCCCGTCGCCAACGCGATCTTTACCGTTGATGGCAGCTTGCCCTCATCCACCGTCGGAGAAATCTACACCCAGCCCATTCACCTGCGCACAGAGATACCGGCCGTCACCGTCATTCGTGCGCGAACCGTCCTGCCTGGTGGCGAATTGGGACCGGTCGCCAGTGCGTCGTATTTCGTTGGCGTGCGGGCCAGGCTGCCGATGATGTCATTGATCGTGGAACCCGACGACCTGTGGAGCCTGGAACGCGGTATTTACGTCAATCCCCACGAACGAGGAATCACGTGGGAACGGCCCGTAGACGTCACCTATGTGGATACAGATCGCCGCTTGGGATTCTGCGTTCCGGCGGGGGTGCGCATCCACGGACGATGGAGCCGCCGTTTTGAGAAAAAATCACTGCGACTCTATTTTCGTCAAGAATACGGCACTTCTTTCGAACTGCGTGCAACCTCCGGTGGCCCGGCGATCTTGGCTTCCAAATCGCCCAGCGTCAATCGGCTCGAGTATCCCCTGTTTGCCAAAAGCCCGGTACAATCGTTCAAACGCCTGGTCTTGCACTCTGGCGGGCACGATTATGCAGTCCCTCCCCGGTGGAACTGGACGCTGATGCGCAATCGGCTGGCCGACGACCTGGCTCTACAACTCGGGGGATATGCCACGTACAGCCAGCCCACTCTGCTATTTATCAACGGCGAGCCGTGGGGAATTTATTACATCCGCGAGCGGTTGGAAGATCGTTTCCTGGCGGATCACTATGGCATTGAATCGGCTGATTTTTTGGAAGAGCCCGAGTGGTCTCCAAACACTCTCACGGGTGATGACGAGAATTGGAATCATCTTTTGCAATTCGTCGACACACACGATCTGGCAGACCCGGCTAATTATGCATACGTGCAGAGTCAGGTGGACATTGCGAATTTCATCGATTACAATATTCTTCAAATCTATTCGGCAAACCTGGACTGGCCCCATGCCAACGTGCACCAATTTCGCTCCCGTGTGCAGGGCGGGCGTTGGCGGTGGATATTTTGGGACAGTGACAACGCTTTTGGAGCCGAGCCAGAAGGCAGCGTTGATTTGAACATGATCCAATACGTATTAGATTATGTCCGCCCCGAAACCGGCGGGCGCGACACGCTCCTACTGCGCAAGTTACTGAAAAACCCGGCGTTTCGTCAGCAATTCCTCTCGCGCACCGCCGATCTACTCAATACTACACTTGCCCCCTCGTCGGTTGTTGCTCAGATTGACGCCATAGCTGCCGAACTCGGGCCAGATATGGCTTACGAAACGATGCGTTGGCCGCTAGGCTCAGTCGAATGGCAGACCAACGTACAAGAGATGCGTGATTTTGCCCGTGACCGGCCCGGCTGGATCCGGCAGCACATTGTTGAAAGATTTGAGTTGAACGGCACGGCGCAACTGACTTTTAAAAAGCCAGCCGGCGGTTCTGGACACATCGCCGTTAACGGATTGCTCGTGCCAGATTTGCCGTGGCAAGGCACTTTTTTTCAGGGCTTGGTCATCCAAGTCTCCGCCGTACCCACGCCGGGCTATCGCTTTGCTGGCTGGGATCCGCCCGATCTGCCACAAACCCCAATCATTACTTTGACAGCCAACACAGCTATGACGATCACATCACGCTTTGAACCAATTGACCACGATGCGGTTCATCCAGGTGACGTGATCCTGGTTGGATATCACACAAGTAACAACAGTCATCTCACAGACGACCAGTTCGAGTTACAAGTGACACGCCCCGGCGGCGTTGACCTGCGCGGTTGGCGCGTGACCGATAACGATAGCAAAACTGCAACCGACGAGGGATCCCTGATCTTTGCCGACATCCCGGCCTTTGCCCACGTGCCCCGTGGCACGACTATCCTCATCGTCGCCACGCAGGCAAGTGACAATCACATCCCGCTAGATGATTTGGACACCTGGGATCGGCAAATGGTTCTTTACGAGGGCAACGGCAACCTGGATAACGACACCGATCCGGGGTTCAACCTGGGACCCACCGATAACCTCGTGCTCCTGGCCCCCGGCCCGACCAGGGCATTCAGCGATGACCAAGGTATTGCGTTCGTCAGTCCAAACGACGCCGTCACACCAGGTTCCTTTGGTATTCTGACTGATGGCGTGCTACCTACTCACTAGGAGGAGCAGATGAAAACTCCAATCGTCTCCATCATTGGCAAATCGGATAGCGGCAAGACTACACTGTTGGAAGGATTGATCGGCGAACTCAAGCGGCGTGGTTATCGAGTGGGAACGATTAAGCATGACGCCCACTCCTTTGAGGTTGACCATCCGGGGACCGACACTTGGCGTCATGCCCAGGCGGGCAGCGATCACGTCGTCATCTCCTCACCCCAGCGAGTGGCCTCTATCCGCCGAGTTGAGCAAGAACAACGGCTCGATGAGTTGGCAACTAGAATGACGGACGTGGACATCATCCTGACAGAAGGCTACCGGCGCGGCAACGCGCCCAAGATCGAGGTCTCACGGCGGGAGCGCAGCAGTACGTTGATGTGCCGATCCGACGAACTCTTGGCCGTGGCTAGCGACCAGCTTTTCGATCTGAACGTGCCCCAGTATGGCTTGAATGACTATGCAGGCCTGGCCGATCTGATCAAAGCACACTTTCTGATTACGAACGTGGAATGACGGTACGGAAATCAGTCAGAGCCGCCCTACGACGTGAACAGGGTGGCTCTCTCCATTGTTCAGCTTTATAATTTGTCACCTTAATACGAGAGGTAAATAGATCTCTATCAACTCAAAGGTGGCCGTGATGGTCTTGTGCCCGTCCATCAGTAGCGAGGTTGGATTGGTTGAGCCGCTCAACGCACCGTTCCAGCCAACGAACTTGGAGCCGGGGGCTGCTGTGGCTGCCAGGTTGGCGATGTCATTCATCCCATAGGTATGCTGCCCCGAGGCTGGATCAACTGTACCGCTGCCCGTGCCGTCCGCCGCAATAGTCAAGAGAGGCACGATGATGTCAGTCTCCCCTAAATCGCTGCTTCCGAGAGAACCGCCTTCTCGCCAGTACGCTCTGTCCGTAAAAGTGTAGGTCTCTCCCACAATGCTGGAATCAGCCTGGATGTACCAGCGGACGTGACGGTCGTACCAGGCCAGGGTTGAGCCGAGCGCTGCCCGCCAATAGTTATCGCCTGCCACGTGGCGCAGTTCGCTGTCGTCGTAATAATGTTCAATGCCGTCCTCGGTGTATATCCTGGCTCCATGGACCGTGAAACCATCCGGGACGTAGAGCCGTGCATAGCTACCGCCGGCCGTGTAACCGCTGTTACTGACGTACTGGTGATAATAAAAGTAATCACCCGGCCCCACGCCCACGGGAGCATCGGCACTGATACTGAGATCAGCATCCGCCATGATGGGATGAGTGACCAGCCCAAAGGACTGGCCGGAGGAGAGAGAAAAAGCACTGACGGTCACCGTCCAGGTCCCGGAAGCGTAGGGAGCGGTGATCTTGACGTACTCGACCGGATCGTCGGGAGCAGAGGACGACCCACGATGTACTCCATTAGCGTCCCTCACGCTCGAAATATCCAGGTCGTTGTCCACCTCGTTGGAGCCAGCAGGGTCTGCCCAGGTCAGGACGACCCGGACCTCTTCGTAGCCATCGGGGACGTTAAAAGTGAAATCCTTGGTTTCCCCGGTGGTGGCGACGCTGTTGCCCCAGAAACTCATTGGAGCATCGACCCCGGCCTGGTAGTAGATGGCGTGATACGGGTTTACCAGGCCGTGGCCATAGAGGTCGGTGTTTCCACCCACATCCACCGTGGTCGCCAGCAGCATGGCCTTGACCACCATCGGCCAGTCGAACAGCCAGGGGTTGGAGGAGGAGTGAGCGTCCAGTATCTGAGCCAGCGCGCCAGAAACGTGGGGTGTGGCCATACTGGTTCCATGCTTAAAGCCATAATAGTCATAGCCGCCCAGATACCAAGGCGTGGTGGAAAAGATCATCGCGCCAGGGGCCATCACGTCTGGCTTGACCCTGGTGTTGGTGTCGCCATCGGTGTCGATGGGACCATAGTTGCTGTAACAGACCCGTTCGCCAGGCGGCCAGTTATAGTCGTCGGTCGTGCCACAGGTGGTAAAGGCGATGTCTGGGTAGTTGCCGTCTTTGACCGAGCCAACAGTGATGACATTCTTGCCCGTTCCGGGAGCGCAGGCAAGGTCGTCGTCGTTGTGGCTAAGAATGACCATGTTGATCGGCTCGCTGTTGTATTCGCCGCGCACGGCCCGATCGGCGATCTCACTGTGGGTGCTGTAGGTGCCGTTACCACCGCCCCAACTGTTGTTCGATATATGCGCCGTGCGCCCACCAGAGGTGGCGCGCTCCAGGGATTGCTGAAACCAGACGCTGGAGAATTGGTCGCCGCCGCAGCAGAGTTTATAGATCAGGAGATCAGCGCCGGGAGCCACGCCCTGCCAAGCCTCCACGCTGTTCATATTGCCGTTGTCGTACAGCCCGCCGATGGAACCGGCCACGTGGGATCCGTGGCTGTTGTCGTCGGCGGCGTTGGTGTCCGTGTTCTGATAGTCGTACTGGTCCAGGATGCGGCTGGCTTGCAGGTCGGGGTGGTAGGTCGTGCCGTCGCGGGCGATGCCGGTGTCCACGACCATGACCTGCACGCCAGTGCCGTCAAAGCCCAAGGTCCCCCTGACGATGTCGGAGCCAATGCCCATGCCCCCCTCCAAATTGCCCAGAGTGTTGACCTGCTGCGGCTCCACCCAGCGGATGTATCCCAGGCGGGCCAGCTCCTGGATGGAGGAGCCGAGCGCCTGTCCCTCCAGAATGTGCATAGGGCCATCAGAGCGACGGTCAATCGTCAACAGTTTTTGCAGTTCTTCCAGTTGGGCAGGGGTCGGTTCGTCAAAGGTCAAAACGATCACCGAATGTTCCATTTTCGGGCTGGCCTCTGCCTGTGCTGCCAGGTTTGGCTCAACTTTGGCTTGAGTGGGGATGCTTCCCACATAGAGAATCGCTCCCTTTGCTATTGTGTTTTGCAGCGTTTCCAGAGCTTGTGCTGGCACTCGAGCATACATTCCAGATACGCCGACGTAATCGTAAAAAGTTACGCCGATCTCTTCCAGACGGTAGCGCGCCTGGGTAGGGAAAGGATAACTGAATTGGATCAGGTAGTAGTCGTTGTCGCCGGACATTAGTTGTTCCCGGACAGATGGGGCCATCCCAGGCTGGGGATGAATAGTAAGGCCAGAACGAAAGGTGAGTCGCGTCGGGTCCACGCCCGCCAACTTTTCATTATAGTATCGCTCGTACGCAGCTTGCTCTTCTGGGGAACGAACGAGCGAGGTGTGAACGGTGGGGTCATCCAGAAATTGACCGGTCTCTTTGTCATATCCCAGGTGCCCGGAGTGAAGAGCGGGTTGTTGCTGCGGACCAAGAGCAGATTCGTCTATCGGGGTATACACATCGACTATAGCATCTTGATCTTCCCCAGGGTCTCTGCCATCTTGGGCCAACGAGTCGGATAGCGACGATGAATTGAGGGCCAAAACCAAGGCCATCAATACCAGTAACAACGCTGCAATTTTTGCATTTCTCATTTGCGTCTACCTCCAAATTGATTTTCTGCTGACTCAATCCCCCAGTTCCATTGGGATCTGCTCCTCCATCCACTTGACGAAAGGCAGGGACAGGATCGTCTCAACATCCGTCCCTGCCACTATACCTTTGGCCATGTTCACTGGTCCAAAGGTATACTCCCTCACCTCCATCAATGCTTCCAGTTCTTCTTTTACAGTCAGAGGCGGCTCCTCGAAAAACTGTACAATGACGTCAAACCGCTGGCCGGTGTCTGCCTGTATCTTTTCCCCAAGTCCTGCCTCCAGTTTTGCCTCGACGGGAATGGAACCCACGTGTCTGACGGTTCCGGCTTCCATCAGTTGCTCCAAGGCGGCAAGCGACTCGGGCGGCAGGAAGACATAATAAGCATAGTTGGGGACGTAATCGTAGAAAACAACATTGACTCCCTCCAACGTCGCCCGAGTGTCCTGACCCAGAGAATGGCTGAATTGAAGCATAAAGTATCCGCCATCTCCCTGGTTCAATTGCTGTTTTGCCACCTCTTGAATATGAGCATCGGGGTAAAGGGAGGAGCCAGAGGGAAATACAACACCTGTTCCCTGAACAGATGTTGTCTCAGTCACTCCATTGCAAGCTGTTACCAAAAGAAACAGTATTACCACTACAATCCGTCCAATCATTTGCCGACCTCCTTGCAGCCAAACATGCAAAAGCATCTTGATAATTTTATTGTATCACAACAATATTTCTTCGCAACTTGAGCCACATCACAGGTATTATGGTACCAGAAAAAAGTATCGCCTCGTTCATCAATTGATTGGACACTGTTCTACAATCTGACCAGGATGCAGAGCCCCCACAATACTCAACAAGCTCTCTTTTCCCCTGGACGACAAACCAAAATTATTCAACTCTTCCTGAAACCTTTCAATCGTCCCATATCCGGCAATATAGCCATTTATACGTGCAGCGGCCGTAGAAGAGACAAAATCCTCATTGTTGGGGTATATCGCACGGAAATCTCTCACCAGTACTGACGCCCCTTGCAATCGGTACTTTTGATGATACGCTTCAGCCAGGTAGAATTCAGAAAAAGGTATGATCTCTGTAAATATCGACTTTTGCAGTTTGTCTGCCTCACGATCCATCGTCTCCAGGGCAAGTCCTTTTTGCTCATCGTTGTGATAAAATACAGCAGACATGTACTGCCGTGACCAGGCTTGATGCGTTGGATTGTGGCTATTCCAAAACACGTTGGTAGTGGTTAAATGGCAAGTGATGGAAGCAACAGGCTCAAGTTGTAATCGGCGATTCACTAGCGTATACCCCCCCAGTTCAAAGGCAGAAAAACAATCAGGTACACAAATAGTTGAACGAATCAGGAGGCGGCAGATTCAAAGTCGGGAATTCTAGACGCTCGTTCAGAAGATGGTCCAGGTACATAAGACCCAATTGGAACAAGCTGTAGTAAGGGGCATCCGTGCGCACGAATTGTCCGAGTTTGCCAGAGCGGATCAGTTCGACACCCAAA
>JAAEPW010000618.1 GCA_024232355.1 Chloroflexota bacterium
CGTCAGCTTTTTTTTTCACGGGTTTTCAGGCTAGGGAAAGCGGTAGTTGTTTCAGTTAATGAAACGCGCGCGCGCGTAGCGCAACAAAAGGACATACAATGACTTTACCTTCAGGAATGCCACAAACGTTATGCGGAATGCCTGTATACATTGTGCCTGAGTCGCGGCAGCAATATCGGTTTCCGCGCTCAAAAAAACGGCGTATTCAGAAGAAGTGGGCGAAACAGACACCTCGCAACCTTGCGCGCTATTTTCGTGTCGCGTGCGTACTGAAAAAAGGGCAAGTGCTTAAATGTCATGAGGATAACCTAATGTTTCCTTCAAATATGCAGGACTGGCGGTTAGGCTATAATGGCATGCGCTCGCGGCCATATCTGATAATGAGAGGGGACGACTTCCGCACAATGCAGAAGCGAATAGATATTATGGAGCGCGCGTAGCGCAACAAAGGAGGCGAGCGAATGAGCGTGTATAACGCCGCTGAAGATCTGCTTATACTTCTTGTGGAAAACGTGATCGCTACTGAAGGCACGAAATGTGCTTGCGCGCTATGCGAGCATGCGAAGGCGGCGTATAGTGAAGAGCCGTGTACGTCCTGCCATGAGGATAGCGAGTCAGATCAGGATAAGGTGCATTTTGTAAACGCCTTTAGAGGACTGGAGCGCGCAGAGCTTAATGAGAGTACAGTAGTAGGTGATATAGATCTTGAGTTACGCGAGCAATGTGAGGCGCGTGATAGACAGGAGGAGTCACTGCATAAGCGCCTTTTGCATTCCGCGTCATGTCTGGAGCGCCGCCATAACCTGTTTGACGTGGCTGTGCGGGCGTATTGGGCGACTGTAGAGCGAAAGCAACACAACGGGCGTCATGTCATGGAGCGGCGGAAAGAGTTGGTTTTTTTGCGAGCGCAAAACAAGCTATTGCGCGAGGCGTTGGCTATGGACGAAAAGGAGGCGGACAATGCGTAAAAAGAAGCTGAAAGCCTTGGCGGACTTGCAGCCGGACTTGGCTAACGCTAATAAAGGCACGGAGCGCGGCATTGGCGCGTTAGAGCACAGCCTTGGCAGGTATGGTGCGGGCCGTAGCGTGCTGGTGTCGAAAGACGGCGTTGTCATTGCTGGCAACAAGACGGTACAAGCGGCGGCGGAGCGTGAGCTACCGATCCGCGTTATCGAGACTGACGGCACGGAGCTTGTCGTTGTCCAGCGCACGGATCTAGCGTCAGGTACGAAAGAGGCTGTTAGCCTTGGCGTAGCGGACAATAGGTGCTCAGAAGTGGGCCTAGACTGGGACGTGGCCGAGTTGAAAGCGTTGGAAGCGGACGATCTGGTGGATCTAGGCGAGTTTTGGCTAGACGGTGAATTGCCAAGTGGTATAATGGACGAAGAAGGCGGCGGTGAAGGTGGCGGAGAAGACGCGCCATGCTGTCCGACGTGCGGCAAGAAAATGAAAGGCGGCGACAAGTGAGCGCACTGGCCTATAAACCAGCGGTAGCGCGCATTCTAGGCGAAATTGAAGACGTGCGGCGTGAATACGTCTATTTGCGCACGTGTACCGACGCAGTAGAGCTTATATCACAGGTTGGCGACAGGTTGTGCGAGTTGCGGCATGGGTTATGGACGTTGTTGGTGGAAGCACACGAGAAAGGCGGCGAGTAATGTGTGACAACGCGCTTCCATATTGCGGAAACGTTTTCGGCGGCTGTATGCATTTAAGCACACGCCGATCTGGCAAGTTTCTTGTCATTGCAGGCATAAAGTTGCATAGTGAAGACGACTGGTGTGAGAAGTATGACGTTGCGCTACAGGACACTGAGGTGTCACTACAGGTAGACGACGATATTGACGAAGGGCAAATGGTGTGCTATCGGTGTGCGCAATGCCTTGACGAAAACGGCAGAGAGGATACGGAGTAATGGCAGTCACGGTAGCTGTGACACGAGCCAACAAGGCAGTGTCTATCGTTGACGAGAGCGGTGCGGAATGCGCGCTAAAAGCGTGTGTCACTCGTGGTAATGGCCATGAAGGTGTTGACGTGACAGCACAAGTGTTGTTAGCGATAGCAGACGAAGTGCGGGTGCTCAGAGAAGATCGCGGGCATATAATGTATGAGCTTATAGGCCAAGAAGTGGAAGCGCTTATGAAGCTAAGAAAGGCGGCGAGTAATGGAAGTTACACCTGCTGAGTTGACTGAGTTGTGTGAGCGTCGGTGCCAGTTGTGCGAGAAAAGCGGTGGCGACGCGTCAGGTATGCCGAGCGCTGGCATTGAAGAAATAATAGACGCTATACTGGTATTTTGCGATAATTGCAAAGGGTGCGAGCTTCATTCCGCGCCGAAAGCGCCATGCTCGTGCCATTTACCAGGTGCGCGCGACATTGCGTATGCGCACAAGCATGAAGAAAGGATACTCCATGAGCGGTAGCAGAGGGCCAGCGTCAACACCAACGGCTAAATTGAAGGCGCGCGGTAGCAGGCGAGCCAAGGCGCGCAACGATCCTGAAGTCAATATGGATAAACCGAAATGTCCGCCATGGGTGGGATCGTATGGTAAGACGTTGTGGCGCGAATTGGTGCCGCAACTTCACAACGCGGGCATTCTGTCCAAGGTAGACGGCGGCGCATTCGCTCGATACTGTTACACATACCACTTGTACCGTACTGACATGAAGTGGCTCAAAGATAAAGGCTCGCTTGACTATACGGCACGTGACAAGGACGGACGCGTGACAGGCGTTGTGCAGTTTCCAGCCGTAGCACGGGTACAACGCCACCACGATCAAATGCTGAAAATGGAGCGCGAATTCGGGTTGACACCGTCAGCACGCGCTGGGCTGGGCGGAATACAACAGGACAAGCCAAAACAGGTAGACAACACGCTGAAATTCGTGAATGCTGGGCGTAGGTAGACAACCGAAGGAGGCTAGGCGCACGAATGCCTAAACGAGCGCCATTGCGCGACATAATACGCATGATACCGGGTTACGATCCGTATCGTGACGCGGGTGACTGCTACTTCGACGAGGACGCGGGCCAGTTGCCTATTGACTTCTTCGCCGAGTCGCTTGTGCATGTCAAGGGTGGTATGGCTGGCGAGCCGTTTATTTTGGAAGACTGGCAGAAGGCCATAGTAGCTAACCTGTTTGGGTGGATGGGGCCTGACGGCTGGCGTCGATACCGCGAGTCATTGATATTTGTGCCACGTAAAAACGGCAAAACGACGCTAATAGCGGGCATAGTGGCATATGTTTTCTTCTGTGACGGCGAGCCTGGTGCGGAGATCTATTCTGCTGCGGCGAAACGCGATCAAGCGCTTATCTGTTTTGGTATCGTCCAGAAAATGATCGAGCACAACCCGACGCTGAAGTCGTTGGTGAAGATCTATACTGCGCTGAAGTCTATTGAATGGAGCGACACAAATAGTATCTACCGCGCATTAGCGGCTGAAGCGGACACAGAGCATGGCGGCAACAGCCATTTGGTAGCATTTGACGAAATACACGCGCAGAAAAACAGAAAGCTGCACGACGTGTTAAAGACTAGCATGGCGTCGAGAGATCAACCGCTTTTCTTGTCGTCCACTACAAGCGACTTTGATCACCCAAGTATATGCAATGAGAAACATGCCATGGCCTGCAAGGTGCGGGACGGCGAGTGGCCTGATATAGAAACCGCGCAGCGCTTCCTGCCAGTCATATATGAGGCGTCTGTTGAAGATAAATGGGAAGATCCAAAGGTGTGGGCGCTTGCTAACCCGAATTTAGGCGTATCTGTCCAATTAGACTATATTCGGGAAGCGTGCAAAACAGCACAGGAAATGCCAGCCTACGAAAACACATTCAAGCGGTTGCACCTGAATGTCAAGACTGAGCAGGTGTCGAGGTGGATCCAAATGGCGCGTTGGGACGCATGCGGAGACGACGATCCGCTAGGTTGGCGTGCTGACGCGTTGGAGCGGCTGAAAGGCCAGTCATGCGTAGGCGGCTTCGATATAGGCGCTAATTCCGACTTGTCAGCGCTTGTGCTGCTGTTTGGTAACCAATTCCAAGGTTATGACATACTACCGTACTTCTGGTGTCCAAAAGAGAGCGCTGAGATACGAGAGAAACGCGACAAGGTGCCATACCTGACGTGGTTGCGTCAAGGCTATATGCTACCGTGTGAAGGTGACACAACCGTGTATGCTACACTGCGCGCGGATATCAACGAGCTGGCGGACAGGTACGGTGTCACTACCATAGCGGCGGACAGAGCATTCCAAGGCGATCAGCTTATCCAGGAGCTTACTAACGAGGACGGCATTGACATAGCGCCTATCGGCCAAGGTTTCTATTCCATGGCGGCACCTACGAAGAATTTCGAGCGGTTAATGCTTGAATGCAAGCTAAACCACGGCAGCAACCCGGTATTGCGCTGGATGGCGTCCAATGTCAGCGTCGAGCACGACGCACACGAAAACATGAAGGCGTCCAAGAAGGCTAGCAGCGAAAAGATAGACGGGATCGTCGCTTGCATTATGGCAGTAGCAATGGCTAATATAACTGAGGAATGCACCACGAGCGTTTATGAAGAGCGCGGTGTGATAACGTTAGGAGGCTAGGCGAATGGACTTGTTTTTAGGCATTATCCTGTTAGGACAATTTATCAGTATAGAGCTATATTCTACGACTATCCCGGCGGAAAAGACAGCGCGCGCGACTGTTTGTCTGTTATGGAGCAATATAGTGCTTGTTGCTGGCGCGGTGTGTATCTATATGTATTGCGCAGGGTTGGGAGGCTAGACTAATGCATTGCGTCGTTACTGACAGCGACGGGCGCGTGTATGGTGACATGCGTGAGCCTGTGTGTGGCGTGCATGTGTGCGCGTTGTGCGGCAAGTGTCTAGGCTGTTATGGTGAGGTACCATGCAACGCGGCGCTAGACGGTGAGCACGTGTGGGAAGTCGAAGAGAAGGAGGCTACGGAATGAAGAAGAAGGAGCTTGGTGCACGTCTTGAGGCTATGGAAAAACGAGTTGAGGAGCAAGACGAAGTAATAGAAAAGCTAAACAACTATGTGGCGGGACTAACTCTAGGCGTAGGCCAACCAACAGAAAAGGTAGAGTATCCATTTGGTTGGCCAACTGTCAGCTACCCTGTTGTAGTGTACGGGTGCTCATTTGATCAGCTTTGAAAACTTAGAGAAGGAGGCTACGGAATGACTAAACGAGTACTCGTTACAGGTGCAGGCGGCTTCATAGGCCACCATTTAGTGAAGCTGTTGAAAAGCCAAGGCTGCTGGGTGCGTGGCGTTGACAAGAAGCTGCCTGAGTTTGAAGACTCGCCAGCCGATAGCTTCTTGGTGCTCGACTTGCGCGATCGGCGTAACGCCATGGCGGCGTGTGGCAACGGTGGCAAGTTTGACGAGGTGTATCAGCTTGCTGCTGACATGGGCGGTATGGGGTTTATCCATGGCGAGGAAATGCGTATCATGGAAAACTCTACAAAGATCAACATGAATATGCTATTCGAGGCACGGCTGGCCAAAGTACCACGCTACTTTTTCAGCTCAAGCGCGTGTGTGTACGCTGACATGCCACTGGGAGCTGAGGAAATAACCGAGGAAGGCGCGTATCCGGCATATCCTGACAACGAATATGGCTGGGAGAAGCTGTATGCGGAGCGTATGGCGTTGTGCTCGGCACGACACTCTGACATGCAAGTGCGGATCGCGAGGTTTCAGAATACCTATGGGCCATTGGGCACGTGGGACGGTGGACGCGAGAAAGCGCCGGCGGCATTCTGTCGCAAGATAGCCATGGCGGACAACTCCGACACGATACGCATGTGGGGTGACGGCACAGCGCGGCGCAACTTCATTTACATTGAGGACTTGCTAGACGGCATCCAGGCGCTTATGGATAGCGACATTACCGAGCCTACCAATATTGGCGCACCTGAGAATGTGGATATCAACACGCTGGCGTCAGAGATAGCCGATATCGCTGGCAAGACTATCCATATCGAGCACGAGCCTGGGCCTGTAGGCGTCACCAACCGCGCGTTTAGCGACGCTATGCTGAGGCGGCGCACGGGGTGGGCATGCAAGTATACACTTCAGTTAGGCTTGGCTGATACCTATGAATGGGTAGCGGCGCAAGTGGCGGAGAAGGAGGACGGCGAATGAGCCAAATTGACATTCCACACGATCCGTGCTATAACGGGGTCGGTGCAAACTGGCACAAGGGCTAGTAGTCTGTCTTGGGCGGACTACCAGCCGTAGCCACACGAGGGCGTATGGAGCCTGTACTCGTTGACGCACGGGGGCGCGCGCTAGCGCCGACAGCCTCCACACGATCTAACACTTCCAAGCCTTCTTGCCCTGAGCCGTGGCTCATTTCATGGGCTAACAACGGCATAAGTAACACCACCGGCGAGACTGTCAACCAAACGACAGCGCTCGCCTTGTCTGCATATTACGCGTGTGTGCGCAACATTCCTGAAGACTTGGCCAAGCTGACGCGCAAGATCGGCAAGAAGTCAGGCAAGACGCGTACCGAATTGCCGACACACCCGTTATGGAAGATCTTCAACCAGTCACCAAACCCCGAAATGACGGCTATGTCGTTTGTCTCGACATATTTCTACCATGCCTTGCAGTACAAAGGCGCATTCGCGGAAATACAACGGGACATTGGCGGCAACGTCATAGCGCTTTTGCCGTTGCAACCTAACTGGGTTACAATGGTGCGGCTTATTCCTGAGACGCCTATCCAGGAACCACCGCTGGCTGAGGTTAGCACGATAGCGTACCGCGTCAGGACTGGCCAGTCTGACAGGCTACTGCTAGAAAACGACGTGCTGCACATTCAAGGGCTAGGCTTGGACGGCCTGTTGTCGTTTGTCATTACGCAGATAGGCGCACAGTCTATCGGTGCGGCGTTGGCGGTACAAACCTACCGAGGATCATACTTCGGCAACGGTGCCAACCCGTCAGGGATCCTTAACGTGCCGGAGAGCATGCGTGAGCTGTCGCCAGAGGCACATGACAGGCTCGTGCATACCTTCGATGCTAAATATGGCGGCGGCGCTTCCAACGCAAACTCCACTATCCTGCTAGAGGGTGGCGTGAAGTTTGAGCCGTTAAGCGTTGATCCTGAAAACTCGCAAATGATAGAGGCGAGCGAATTTAACGTTGAGGACATAGCGCGCTGGTTTAGAATGCCGCTGAGCATGATCCAGCAACTTGAAAATGCGCATTACAACAACATAGAGCACGAGGCGCGGGCATATGCTGAGCAGACGCTTATGCCATGGGCTATGAAGCTTGAGCAAGAGACGAAGCGCAAGCTATTCACGCCTAACGAAACCGCGTTATACATGAAACACGACTTTCGCACCATGATGAGAGGCGACGTCGCAACACGAATAGCGGCATATAAGAGTTTCCAGGATATGGGCGTCATGACGATCAACGAGATCCGCGAGCGTGAAGACTTGGACGGTATTGGGCCAGAAGGTGACATTAGGTTAATTAGCCAGCAGCTCCAGAAGCTGGAAGACGTTGGTGAGGAAGAGCCTCAGCAGGCCGCACCGGTTGCTACACCAACCAGCGCGCCTGCTGAGGACACACAAGAAGACGACGCAGATCGCGCCATGGCGGTGATACGCGCTTACATGCCAGTGATAGAAGTGACAGTGTCGAAGCTAATAACTATCGAGCGTGAGAAGGCGGGACGCGCATACGCCAGATATGACACGGCTAGCGGCGCATATGAGACGTGGTGCGCAAAACACCTGCTGAAACATGAAACCGAAGTGCGGAGCCGGTTGTATGACGTCTTAATGCCAGCGCTTAACGTGATAGCGGCAGGTGCTGGGTTGCGCGTTGGTGACGCAGACACAGAGCATTTTGTGGCCATGTGTGTTTCACAGCATATGCTTGCCACTGAGCGGCGTGCAGGCAACTTGTACCACGCTGGCGAATGTCAGGACGTCCAAAGCAGCGCCTTGGAAGAGGCTGAATGGATAACGAAAGAGCTTCAGAGTTTGACTATAGGAGGTGCGTAATGGACACCGAAACAAGAATAAATACCGAAACCGCGCCAGAGGTGCGTAAGACAGATACGGGCCGCGTTATATTTGGGTATGCCGCCGTATTCAATAGTCTATCGCATGACTTGGGAGGTTTCCGCGAGAAGATAGCGCCAGGTGCATTCACAGAAAGCTTAGCTGACGATCCAGACGTGAGCGCTCGCATACAACATGCGGGAGGCGTGACAACTGTGGGCCGCACCAGAAGTGGCACGCTGAAGGTTTGGCAAGACGATAAAGGCATTCCGTTTGAGCTGGACGTACCAGACACGAATGCTGGGCGTGATATGGAAGTGTTGATCGAGCGTGGAGATATTGACAAAGCGAGTTTTGCATTTACTCTGCGCGGTGAAAACGCAGACGAATGGGACTTTGAAAGCGATCCGCCTATCAGGACACTGTTAAACCTAGACTTGCACGACGTGGCACCTGTGGACGGGCCTGCATACGAGGCTACAAGTGTTGGCGTCCGCGCGCAAACGGCTGAGACGCTTGAGGAAGCGCGGGCGGCTATGGAAGCGGCGAAGGCGGCACAAGAGCCGCCGGAACCGACACAAGAGGACTTGAATGAAATGATCGTTGAAGCTGGCAAAATAAAGAGCCTTCAGTGTCGTGACTGGGGCGAAAGGACAGAAAATGAGTGAAGACATTGAAGTCATTGAAGACGTTGAAGTTGCGGAGCCTGTTGTTGCTGAGCCTGTATTCACAGTGGATCCGGTACCGGAAGAAGTGGCGGAAACGCCTACGGCTACGGACTCGCTGTGCGGCGCGTGCAAATACTGCATTTCAGCGACAGAGCGCACTGCCATATGCACCGTTTACGATAAGGACGCTGTTATAGCTGTCACAGACGAAGCGTGCCACCGTTTCGACATATAGGAGGCGATATGAGCGAAAATACAAAGCCGACAGATAAAGATCTGTGTTGTGCGACTTGCGTTTATTGCACACCTCAAGACGCGCCATCTGATCGGTTTGGCGCATGCTATGCAAGCACAGGCGAGGCTGCTAAAGTAAAGCTCACGCGTCAGCCATGCTATTACTACAAAGAAAAGGCCGTTTGACATTCCACACGATCCGTGTTACGCTTCCGTCAGACATTTAGTCCGCGACTGACTCGTACCTTGGGGAAAGGTTAGGCGTTAGGGCTCAGGACTTCTCGCCGCCTTGGGCCGCGCGAATACTGGTTACCAAACCCGTACCGCGCGGCCTTGTTATGTCTGCGCGGCAAACACATTGTGAAAATAAGGAAACAACTATGCGAAACAAAGAAGAGATCCAAATGGATCTCGTGCATGCTTCCAAGTCCATGGAGGATATCAAGGCGCGTGCGCTCGCAGACGGTGAGCGCGCATTCACGACGGACGAGAAGAAAGAAATTCTCGAATTCAAAGAAGACGTAACACGCCTTGACGCCGAAATGGAAGAGCTGCGCGAGCATATGGAGCTTGTTGAAAAGATCGACAAGCAAGCGACGCGAATGTCAACGCCGGTGCCTCGCAAAGTGGCACCTGTACAACCTATCGATCCAAACGTGCATGAGTGCCGGACTATTGAGCCGGGCTCGTATCGCGGCACGCCGATCACGGCCTTCACACGGCACGAGTCGCGTGCGGACAACATGTACGACGCTTACAAGGTTGGCAACTGGGTTATGTCGCGTTTCTTCGGCAACCAGAAGGCTGACAGGTGGTGTCAGAATAACGGGCTTGAGGCGCGTTATTTGCAGGAAGCTGTCAATACCAAAGGTGGCTATCTGGTACCTGAGGAAATGTCAGCAGCGCTTATTGACTTGCGTGAGAAACACGGCGTGTTTCGCGCAAACTGTAACGTCCTGCCAATGGCGTCTGACGTCTTGACTATTCCGAGGACTGTTGACGATCTTACCACCTACTTCGTGGCGGAAGGTACGTCTATCACAGAGTCGGAGCTGTCGTTTGACTCTGTCACGTTGGTAGCTAAAAAGCTGGCTATCCTGACGCGTATCTCTAGCGAATTGTCTGAGGACGCGGTAGTTGATATTGGCCAGCTTGTGACGCGCAAAATGGGCCTTGCAATTGCCAAGAAAGAAGATCAGTGTGGTTTCATTGGTGACGGTACGGCAACATACGGAAGTATGCGCGGGATCAACGTCAAGATCATTGACGGCACACACACGGCTGGTGCTGTTGACGCGGCAACCAACCACGATACATTTGCAGAGATCGACGCGGCTGACTTGACGAAGGCTATGGGCGCATGTCCGACGTATGCGCTTGACAATGCCAAGTGGTACTGTAGCGCATTGTGTAAGTCCATGGTGTTTGATCGCCTTGGTGCAGCGGGTGGCGGTAACACTATCGCAACGCTTGCAGGGCCGTCACAGTCCAGCTATCTGGGCTATCCAATTGTGACGTCTTCGATCATGCCAGCAGGTGCGGCCACGGACTATTCTAACCTTGTCATGCTTCTGTTTGGCGATCTTTCGTTGTCTTCGAGCCTTGGCGATAGCCGGGCCACGCGGATCATGGAGTCGGAGCACCGTTACATGGAGCTGGACTTGATCGGAATGAAGGCTACTGTCCGTTTCGATATCAACAACCATGATCTTGGCAACAACACGGACGCAGGGCCTATCGTTGCTCTCGTTGGCGAATAGAAAGGAGCTGAGATAATGAGACAAGCACAAGCTAATAAATGCATGCCAGTGTTAACACCACAGGCAATTGCAACGAATGCCACTTCCAGCTCGTATATTGACACGCTTGGCTTCGGTGCCTTGCGTATTGATATCAGCACCATTGCGGCCACAGCGACGAATTCTAGCGCGCAGTGGACGTCCATGGTTGTCCTTGAAGGGACTACCACCGCTATCGCGTCAGGTACCGCGATCAGCTCGTTGACTGGCACCACAAACACAACTGCCACCACGGCGCAGTTTGTGTTGCCGATCAACAACGATACAGCGGCTGGCCAGACGGTGAGTATCGATATCGACACCACCGACTTGCAGCGCTACATTCACGTGAAGGTGCAAGCGGCCAAAGGCTACGGCACTGTGTGTATGCTCGGACAGTTGTATCGTCCGCATACCGCGCCGGACGCGGCTGGCGACTGGGGCACAGGTAGCATTATTGCCTGTTATCCAGGTGACAACAGCGCGTAAACCGCAACTTTAACTTTGGCCTGCCGGGTTACCCAGCCTAGCCTCCGGGTAACCTGGTGGGCCATGTACCAGGAGGCAACTATGGGTAAAAAGATATGGATCGTCAGTTATCCACGAAGCGGCGTGCAGTTTCTCAGGCATTGTATCGAGGCTATGTCAGACGTGAAAACCTACAGCCTATATGACAGCGCTACGGACGGCGAGACGTTTGTGCAAAGCGAAGTACCTGACGACGACGTGTGTTTCGTGAAGACACACCAGCCTCGCAGCGTGGCTAATTACGTAACAGCGGGGCCTATCGTGCATTTGGTACGCGACGGACGCGACGCAATGACAAGCCATGCACGTTACCTTATGGCGACGTGTTTCAAGGACGAGCCAGAAGGCGAAGACTTTGACAAGGTGTTTGACGGGCTCGTGCGCGGCCAGTTACGCGAAGAGAAAAGTCTGTCTAATACGCAAAACTGGGGACAGCACACGCTGGGGTGGATGCAACGCAAAGATAGGATCCATGTTAAGTTTGAAGACTTGATCTTGTATCCAGAAACCACGACGCGCGCATTGCTTTTCTCGTTGGACATTCTAGCGAAAGAAGAAGCGACGATCAAAGAGTTTGACGAATTGCGAGCCGACGATCCGCGCCATTATCGGCGTGGTGTTATTAACGGGTTTTCTGACGAATTGACGGAGGCACAGGAGGCGCTTGCGTGGCAACTTCATGGCCATGCACTAAAGTGCGTTGGGTACAAACAAACTGCGGAGGCTAACTGAAATGGGACAAGAAGAAATTAGACTGAACTTGGGTGCGGGCGAAACGAGTATGCAAGGCTGGACGCCAATTGACAGACAGTTAGGCACGGAGGTGTATCCGCTACCATACGAAGACGGCGGCGTAACTGAGCTACGTGCTAGCCACATTCTAGAGCACTTCAGCGAAGAAGACGCGCGGCTGGTGCTGACAGAATGGCTGCGTGTGCTTGCGCCGGGCTGTGCGCTTAAGGTGGCTGTGCCGGACTTAGACTCCATTGCAGAAGCTGAGCGGCAAGGCGATCCGTTGTGGAAAGCGTACCGCGACGGCGGCCACGTTGACGACAACGATATCCACTACAGCACCTGGACGGTGGCGACGCTAAAGGCTACCATGGAAAAAGCTGGCTTCGTTGAATGTGTCGAGTGGGAAGACGCCATGCCTATTGACACGGCGGGGCACAAGGTGTCAGCGCGTATCATGGGTTATAAGCCGGGCGCTCCAGCGGTGAAACCTGAAGAGCCTGTGCCGTCACACTTTCACTTGGATCCGACGATCATGCATTGCGTTGCAAGCATGCCGCGTCTAGGTTTCACTGAGAATATGGCGTGTGTTACGCGGGCCGTGCAGCTTATGCGGTTACCTTTCAGGACACACACGGGAGCATACTGGGAGCAATGTCTAGAGCGTTGCATTGACAGCGTCAGGGCGGACTTTCCGAAGACTGAATACATTCTTACTATGGACTATGACACCGTCTTCACTCCAGAGACGATCTGCCAGCTATTCCTTCTCATGTTTCGCCACCCGGAAGCGGACGCTATCGCACCGTTGCAAATGAAACGTGAAGGCGGCAACCCTATGGTTATGCGTTTCACCAAAGAAGACGAAGTAGGCGAGGCGAAGCCTATCGAGTTTGATCCAGAAGACTTCCAAGCCGACTTGACGCAGATCCGCAACGCGCATTTCGGGCTAACGCTTATTCGTGTGAGTGCGTTGGACAAACTGAAACGTCCATATTTCATGAGCTTACCAAACCCTGAGGGCAAGTGGGAAGACGGACGGTGCGACGCTGACATTTATTTCTGGGAAAACTTCTACCATTCAGGGTGCAAACTATTCAGCGCCAACCGCGTGTGTATTGGACACATGGAGCAGCTCATAACGTGGCCTGACGAAGACTTCAACATTATCCACCAAACAACGGACGACTGGAAAGAGTACAGCATACCAAAGGAGGCAAGGCAATATGGCGAATAGAGAATTGCAAAAGGTGCGGTTTATCGTGGCGTGGCAGAATTACCGGGTAGGCGACATTATACAGCCTAACGGTGTGTTGCGTGACTGGCTTATGTGCAACGGCTACATAGAGCTAGTCGAGGACGCGCCAGAAGAGCGCAGTGTAGAGCCAGAGTGCGCGGTGTTACCGGGTACCGAGACGGCCATGAAACCGAAACCGAAACGGAAGCGTAAACCACGCGCACGAAAGGCGGCTTTCTAATGGGACTTGTCCAGAGTAGTGCGCCTGCTACCGAGCCAGTCACACTCGCAGAAGTGCGAAGCTGGTTGCGAATAGACGGTACAAATGCGGAGCCAGCGCCGTCGGCTTTGACTGCGGCGCTGGCTGGTGCTGGTGCGGGCAACGTTGACGACGGCGTGCATAGGTACCGCTTCACCTTCGTGACTGCTGACGGCGAGACAGAAGGCGGCGTGGTAAGCGCGGCCTTGACTGTGGCTGACAAGACTACCAATGGTAAGGCGAGTCTGACGGCTATCGCGGTTGGCGGTAGCGCTGTCACGGCCAGGAAAGTATACAGGACTGAGGCGGGTGCTAGCACATACAAGCTGTTGGCCACCATTGCGGACAATACCACCACTACCTACACGGACAACATAGCGGACGCAGCTCTTGGTGCTGGTGCGCCAACCACCAACACGACGGACGATCCTGTCCTTAACCTGCTTATCAAGTCGGCGCGGCAATTTGGTGAAGCTGTCACGAGACGCCAGTTTATCACAGCAACGTGGGTGCTTACGTGCGACTCATGGCCTACGTTTGTTAATACGGCGGGTAGCAACGAGACGGGGTTTGAATGCCCAAGGCCAAACCTTCTTGCAGTCACGACGCTGAAATATTACGACGTGGACAACGCGCAGCAGACGCTAGGCGCGGCTAACTATGACGTTGACACTGCGAGCCTCCCAGGCGTTGTGAGGCCAGCACGTGACGTGTCATGGCCAACGTTAGGCACGCAACCGAGCGGCACTGTAGAGCTAACCTTCACGGCTGGCTATGGCGCTGCGGCTTCGGACGTACCAGACGCGCTCAAGCTGGCGTTGCTGTTATGCATAGGCCATTTGTACGAGCACCGGGAAGCCGTGGTGCTTGGCACGATATCCAAGGAAATAGATATGGGTGCGCGTAATTTCTTCTCGACACAAGCGGTACTGGAGGCGCACTAATGCGAGCTGGGCCAATGAGACATAGAGGCTCGTTGCAACAGGCTACCGGCACGCTTGACGACTATGGCGATCCTATGTCTGCTAACACGTGGACGACTCAGGCGGTACAGTGGATGCATATCGCGCCAATGTCGGCTACTGAGCGTGAGCGGTATGCGCAACAGGATCCCTCTATCACGCATTCAATACGCATGAGGTACAACCCCGACGTTGACACAAGCACCTCGTGGCGCATTCTGTGGGACAAGAGGTTTTTCAATATCAAGACGGTGATGGACGTTGGCGAGCGACGCAAAGAAATGATCGTAGCAGCAGAAGAGGACTTGACGCGCGGCGATGCCTGACAAAATTAACATAAACCTTAGCGGCGATGTCGAGTTACAGCGCATGCTTAACGGTATCGGCGATAAGGTGCTCAAGAAGGTTGTGCGCAAAGCTGAGGCAAAAGCCATGATGATAGTTGTCCAGGCAGCGAAAGCTAATGTGCGGAGACATGGCAGCACGCAGGGCTACAACAAGCTGGCCAAAGCTATCGGACGTCGCACGAAGCTGTATAGGCAAAGCGCTACTATGGTGACGGTGGCGGGCATACGCTCAAAGCAAGGCGATAAGGAATTCGATCCGTCGCGTGTTGGCCACCTGCTAGAATTTGGTACCGCGCCGCATGACATTACCTTGAAGAAACCGTTACGGCTAACAGGCGAAGCGGGTACGTCGGGGCGCACGTTGCCAGCTGGGTTTGTGATACACCACCCAGGCGCGGAGAAGAAACCTTTTCTGCGTCCAGCATTCGACAACAACAAGGGCCGCATTATCGGCACCTTTAGGCGGTTTATAAAAGACGGCATTATCGACGAAGCAAAGAAACTGGCGAAAAAGTAATGGGTGTACTACCAGTAGAAAAAGCGGTGTACTCGAAGCTAACAGCCGCAAGTGCTGTGACGGATATTGTTGGCACGAAGATCTATCCTGACGCGGCACCAGCGAAGATCGCAGGTGTGAAGATAGCGCCGCCGTACATTGTCTATAGCGTTGTGTCAGTGAGGCACGCGCAAAACATGGAAGGCGCTGGCGGGCAGGCTTTTATGCGCATGCAGTTTGATATCGTGGCTAACACATACGGCGCTATGCGGACGCTTGCAGAAGCGGTACGCACAACGCTCTATGGTTACCAAGGCACGGTGACGGTAGGCGCTGATAGTGTTGTGTTAACGTCGCTATTGCTCGACGCTGAGCAGAGCGGCTATGAAGACTTGGACGACGGCACGTTTGCTGGGAAACGGCGGTTAATTTACGACTTTGTTATCGGGTACATTGAAACTGTACCAACGCCGTAATGCGGCAGAAAGAAGGTTGATATGGCTCTAAGCGAAGAAGGCCATGGAGTAACAGTAGCGTTTGGTACGTCGTCCTTTGCGGCAAACCTGCTCGCTATCGACGGAACGTCTATGTCGAGGGAGGCGCTAGAAACTACCTACCAAGGGACAACGAGCGGGAAGACGTTTATTCCTGCACAACTCTATGATCCTGGTGAGTCTACATTTCGGTTTCAATTCGATCAAGAGTTGACTCCGCCACTCCTCACAACTCATGGAACGAGCGCGGAAACGATCACTGTAACTTTTCCAGACTTGGGGAGCGGTACCGCGACGTGGATCAGCTCAGGTTTCATGACGTCGATAGACTGGGGTGCTGTAACCGAAGAAGTCAAAGAAATGACGTGTAATATAAAGTGGACGGGCACGTGGGCCGTTGCAACTAACGCCTAACCGGGAGGCTATGGAATGAGTGACGAAAAGACAGAAGTGACTGAAACGACTGAAGCGCCGTTGGCTATTGAAAAGCCGCGTGTGGCGTTGACTGCGCAAGCGATCCGCGACGCACAGGATCTGCCTATGGCTTGGGTAGACTTGACAGACTGTGGCTGGGGCGGTGGCGTATGGGTGCGCACCTTGTCGGGCGAGCAGCGGGACTTGTTTGAAAACAAGACGCTGGAGCGGAGTTACGGCAAGAAAGTTAACCTCAAGAATATGCGTGCGCGGTTTGCTGTTGCAGTGTGTTGCGAAGAAAACGGCACGCCGCTCTTCAAGTCTAATGACTTGTCATGGCTCACCACGAAGTCTAGCAAGGCGTTGGATAAGATCTACGACGCTGGCTCACGGTTGGCGGGCATGAGTTCCGAAGACGTTGAGGAGCTAGTAAAAAACTGCGAGAGCGGCCAGAGCGACAATTCTGGTTTGTCCTCGCAGGACACATAGGCTGTACTGTCCGCGAGCTTCAGGGCCGCATGGACAGCCGAGAGTTTAGCGAATGGATAGCATACAACAGCGTCCACCCTATTGGTGACGACAGGGAGGACATGCGGTGGGCTATTGCGTGTGCAAGCGCGGTGAATGTGTGGGCCACGAAAGGCCACGAAGTGAAAGCTGAGAAGTATTTGGACGCGTTACCAGGTTTCAACAACAAGCCGCCACAGACGGCGGGCGAAATGGCGTTATGCTTTCCAGGTATGGGCGAAGCTATGGCAAAACAGAGGGCGGCACATGGCGACAATCACTAGCATGGCAGTCCAGCTAATTGCCAAGACTGGCATGTTTGATAGCAAAATGAAACGCTCGGGCAAGAATACGCGCAAGTTTGCGCTTGACGTGAGCGGTGCGGTGAAAGGCTTGAAGCGGTTTACCATGGGGTTGGCGGCTGTGGCTGGTGTTGGTGCTGGCGTTGGCGGTATGACTATTCTGATCAAGAATAGCATGAAAGCCATGGACGTCATTGGCAAGCTGTCGGACGAGCTAGGTATTGCTACCGAAAGCCTCATGGCATTCAAGCATGCGGCGTCACTAACAGGCACAACAGAGGAAACGCTTAACAAGGGACTGCAACGACTGGTGCGGCGTCTTGGCGAGGCACAGGCTGGTTATGGTGAGGGCCGCAAAGGACTCGAAGCGCTTGGCCTTGACGCTGAGAAGGTGGCTAACAAGTTGCCTGCTGAAGCGTTGCTAGACGTGGCGGAAGCTATCAAGCAAATGGAAACGCCAGCACAACGAGCGGCGGCGGCATATGCGCTCTTTGGACGCCAAGGCCAAGACTTAATGAATTTCCTCATGCTTGGACGTCAAGGTTTGCAGGACGTTATCCGCGAGACTGAGAAGCTAGGCGGCGCGTTTGACAGAGTCAGTATTAAGCAGATCGAAAATGCCAACGACGCAATTGCACGACTGAAGTTTGCGCTGTCTAACATGGTTGGCAAGACGGCAGTGAAGCTAGCGCCTTTCATTGAGTCGCTTGCGCAGAAATTCACACAAATGGGCGCAGCTGCGAAACCAATGGGCGCGCTGGATATTGTGTTAAACAGGGCTATTAATACGGCGGAAGATCTTACGGACGCATTACGGCGTATGAATATTGTCTTAGGTGTAGGCTCGGAAATTATATACAGAATGGGCGAGCGCCTTACAGGGTTGCAGGAGTCTGTCACTGCGGTAGGTGCTCTTCCAGCAAGTGTAGGCGCGCGTATAGGAAAAGCATTATTTGGCTCTCCAATAAAACAGATAAGTGAATTTGGCGAGCTATTGCATGATAGTTTCGTGGGGGCAATGAATAAAACATTTGACGATCTTGCTAGCAAAAAAGCGCAGTATAAAGCCAAAGCTGATCAGGCATTAAGCGGTGTAGCTGAGTCTATAAATGCACTGGCGAGCAAGAAAGGCCAAATGTTTAATGCTTTGCAGAGCCTTGGGGGGCCACCAGACATTCCGAAGGCTGTAGCTTATGGTGGCGAGATCGCTATTGCCAAGCGCAACAAATTTATTGAAGATCATATTCAGCAGCAAAAGGATCTTGAGAATTACGACAAGAAAGCGGGCGGCTATTGGAAGTCGCTTATTGAAGGCATGGGCTTAGCGGCACAAGCGGAAGCTGACGAAAAGAAGGCGCTTGAAGAGTCGTCGTTATGGTGGGACTCATTCTTCGAGGGTATCCAGAAGCAGGCCGAGAAAACCGCGCGGCTTCTGGAGCAAATGGCTGGCGTCGGTTTCCGTCAAGGTAAGCTGGCGTTTGGTGCTGCGGTAGGCGGGCCACTGACAACCGTGTCAGGTGGCGCGGGGATAACCACACCAGCAACGGGGCAGTTTGAAACGAACAACCTGTTGCGGCAAGCTGTCGAGCAGTTGAAGGATATTAACGGTAATACTGAAAACTCACTAGCGGCATTAGGATAGAAAGCTATGGCTTCGTCAGTCCTACACCCGGACAAACTCGAAACGCTGCACGTAGACGAAGAGCGCGGCGTTGTCAAAAACCTTGTGCGTCGATACACGGTTATCGGCCTAACAGATACCGACAGCGAAGTGCTTGAGAGTGCCATAGGTACCACAGGCGTACCAGCAATAGGTGACTTGGCGCCAGGCACAACCAACGTCTATTGCTATGGCCACAGCGTGCGCATGGCACCTGACTCACCTGACAAAGCGTATGTTGACTGCAAATATGCCAACTGGCAAGTGTTTGCCGGCAAGTGGCTAGTGAGCAGCGACGGCTGGGTGTTTACGGGCGACGCGAGTCTGAGACAGCAGGCTACCTCCTTCGACTGGTACGGCGTGCAGCAGACAGTTAGCCATACATACCCAGACACGGACCCAAACTTCCCTGGGCAGACGCTGACGCAAGCCGGGCAAATGAATGTGCTTCTACCGTCCAGCGTAATACGCATTACCGGCGAGCTTAGGGTAGACTATCCTGACGTGATTGAGCGGGTATGGTTGGGCTCTGTTAATGGGCTACCGTGGAAAGGCGACGCGGCATACACCTGGATGTGTACGCACATAACGTGGGAAGAAATTACGCGGACAGCCACCACAATGGACTGGAAGTTTTCGTTTGAATTCACTTACGATCCGACAGGCCACGATCCGCAGATCGTATTCATAGATCCGACAACTCACAGGCCACCGATCAACCTCGTGGCTAACGTTGGATACAAGACGGTGTCCTACTATCCATTAACAGACTTCAACTATCTATTTCCTATCTAGGAGGCTAAGCCATGAGTCAAGAGGAATTGCAACGTATGCAGTTGGTACGCAACCATGCGCAACTTGTGTTAAGGCATTTGCCGGACTGGCCTGAGCGACAAGCGCTGGAAGCTATTGCAACCAGAGCACATGAAAGGTTTGAAGAATTACGTGCTGATCAAACGCTTCATAGCAGGCCAACCGCTACTAGCTGACGATATCAACAACGTCATAGACGCGGTTATGCGTAGCGTTGTTGGCGGCGTCGGTATCACTGTGCGCCAATACCAAAACCAGATCATTATCGAGAATGCCAGCGCTACACCAACAACGACGGCGGCACAACAGATCCAGGCATTCCAAGTCAAGGCGGCTGGCTGGCAGAATGACTATCTGCAATGCACGGCCTACGATCAAGTGAATGCAGCGGCACAAGGTGACGTGAATGTTGCGAAACCATGGGAGCTGAGGCGTACACCATTCGATACCGAGACTATCACATATGCCAATGCGCAAAGTATCACCTATACCTATTCCAGCCAACGTGAGCGGAGCGCTACTGACGGCACGTATACAGAGACGCAACTTGTTACGCCTGACTATGCAGAAGACGAAATTATCCTAGCTATTCGCGGCAACACTGGCGTCACCGACGCGCTGGGCTGGACGGACTTGAATGTTGCGGGCCGACAGTGGGCGAAGGAGTATCCATGAGCAAACTCCAAGCACCATTAGGAGGCCAGTTGCAAGCGCCACGAGCCAGTCAGGCGCAAGCGCTGAATGACTCGACGCCGCCTGCTAAGGTGTGGCAATTCGATATGAGCACAGGCAAAGTTGTCAACGCGTGGTATTCGTGGCGTCCAAAGTGTATTGACTATGACGGCACATACGCGTTCGTGGGCGCAAGTTTTGACTCTATCCTTTGGCCTGGTACGGACAAGACAGAGCACGATAGGTGTACGCTTTACCGTATCACGAAAGCCACGGGCGAAGTAGAGGCGTGGAAATGGATACGCCAAGAAGACGCTGGTGTTGGCACATATCCGATCATGTATGAAGTGCATGGAGACGGCACCAAGATCTACACGCGTTTAGCTTCTAGCGACAAATATGAGGGGGGGCCATATCCAACAGGCGGCGCAACGCCAACAGCGGCAACAGTAGCGCTTGCGGGCATTGGCGCGGGTGACGTGGATAACGGCACGCACCGATACAAGATCGTGTATGCCACATTGACGGCGAAAAGTGCAGCGGGGACAGCGTCAGATATTGTGACGGTAACAGACAACACGGACGACGGCAAGATAGCGCTCTCAGGTATTCCGACGGGGCCTGGTGGCACTGTGGCGCGGCTTATCTATCGCACAACGGCAGGTACCAGCACATACAAGTATCTGGCGACACTCAGCAACGGCACAGTCACAACGTACACGGACGGCACTGCGGACGCCGATCTTGGTGACGTGCTGCCAGCAATGGGAGGCGGTAACGACGTAGCGACGCTTGTTGCTTATGGTACCGCACTGGGGTTTGAATGGGATCGGAATGATACGATCACATTGGGTGGCGTTATTGTGGCCACAGATGGTACGCACATATATGCGATCAGGAACCTTGGCGCACCTGTTGTGAATATTGTTAAGCTAGATAATACAGGATCTATCGTGGCTCAGTCAGGGTTATTTTTTGGTGAGTCTGGAATACGGTACTCTTCAGACGGCAACCTGTATGCATGGCAGTCGGCAGGAGGTTTCCGCTCGATAAACACCACAACGCTGGTGTCAACAGCAGTGCCGACAATTACAGATATTAGTGGTATCTATGCAGCGCAAGGAAACTATATTGCTTATGTGATAGCAGCGTCAGCGGCGGGGACATACACGGCTACTGTCAAATGCTATACGACGGGCGGCGTGTTGCAATGGACTTATGTTTATGCGTCAACCCCTGACGTATATGGCGGCGTCCAGGGCTATGACATTCGCTTTTCAAGCGACGCGTCCAAGGTATATGTGGCAGGCATTCAGACGGACACATGGGCCGACACGAGCGGGGCGGAAGACTATGTCAACCTTATCGAGATAGATCGCAAGTCAGGCACAGCATTGCGGGCATGGAATGGCGGAGCGGGGCCACAGCCTCCACTGACGGTAGCTCCAAGTGTAGCGTTAGCAGGCCAAGGCGCGGGCAATGTGGACAATGGAACGCACAAGTATTTCATGTTTGTGGTTAGCGGTGGTTATGGTATAGGCACAATAGTGCCTATTGACGGCGGCACAACGAGATCAACACCAGAGAGTGCGTCTGTTAATGTGACAGATAAAACGTCAGACGGGAAAGTGTCTATCACAAACATTCCGTTGCAAGAGCCTTCAGACGAGATCATATCTGTGCGGCGGATATACCGCACCAAAGCTGGCGGCTCGACATGGTTTCTCCTCGACTCGCTTGGCGATACAGACACTACCTATCTGGACAATACAGCAGACGCCGATCTTGTGGCGACAAGTTTTGCGCCAGACTACTATAATGTGTCTGGCGGCACAACGCGGCTGTCGCCAATGACAGACAACGACACGCTATTCATGACGCACCATGCTGGCTATGCAAGCTGGGCCACAGAATTGGAGGCCGTGTAATGGCAGCGTCAATTACAGCCGTTGAGAAGACAGGCGGCTCTTCCTGGACGTATTACTACACAGGTACCTCGCCATTCTCGTTATATCAAGACGGCAAGTTGATAGAAGGGCTCACGACGGAAGAAACCGAGTGGCAAGCCTTTGACGTCAACGATAGCAACGAGCCGCCTGCACTTGAGATCCAAGACGATACCGAAAGCGATCCAGAGAGCTTGGCGTATCCGCCATACGCGATCCTTCAGTGGCGTTTCGTGTCAGACGCGCAATACTACCGCGTTGATCAGTATGTTGCTGCGGCATGGACTGCTGTACAGGTTAAGCGCGAGGAAGGCTGGGGATATTACCAGTACGAGTCGGGTGCGCTTGACGATATCACAACGCACCAATTCCGTGTATACGCTGTGGACGAGGACGGCAATGACGGCACAGCGCTACCATTCGACATTCATATCATACGCAACCCGGAGCGGCCAAGCATTACGGGCACCTATGCGGCGGGCGACTTGACAATAGCTGAGGCATAATGGCAACTGAAAAGACAACATGCGACGCGTTAGGGTGGTACCTCACAGGCGCAACGTCCGACGGTGGCGGCCAGCTTGATCCTGACGAGTCGTTAGGCGGCTCGCGCTCTGCACTTGAAATGCGCCAAATGGGCGTACTTGTCAATCCTATCACGCAGATCTCGCCTATTGCTATTGACAACGTGATAGGCGAAAACGTTGCGGGCGCTGGTGAGATACGCGCGGCGTCAACGTCCACACTAGAATACAAGTGTCCAGGCGGCTCGGCATTCGGTACGGCGGCAACGGTAACCAACGGCTCGACAGTGTTGCTGTTGAGTGACGACACGGACAAAGCTATCCGCGTATCACGTGACAAGTCTGAAAGCCTAGCCGGTTACATGCCGTTGACAATAGTGAAACAAGTGCATTCTGTGCTTGGCATGGACAACATAACCAGTGCAGAGCGGGCGGCGGGGAATGACACATACCGAGCTATCATGTGGCGGGCTCATGGCGGCAACGCGTTGTCAGCTCTGAAGGTATGGGTTGGCACGCTTGGTACACAAGCCACAAGCGACGGTGGCCAGCTTGGCGCTGCGGGCGGTGGCACGATAACCACAACGGGTAGCTACGCAGACTGGCCTGACTATGGTTGGGCTCATATCACAACGGACGTACCAGCGACACGAGAGATAGTCTATTACACTTCACGGACGGCTACTGTGTTGACGGTACCAGCGGCTGGACGTGGCCTGCTTGGCACAGGCGCAGCGGCTGGTGCGGCTACTGACACAGTGGACGCTGTGCCAGGCATACGCCTTGCACTTGAGGCGCCAGACGGTGACGGCAACATACAGACGATAGCCAACGAGTCAACAGCACCAGCGGCGGTAGCGTGGGACTCGGGTATCACGTCCGCTTCGGGCCTATCGCTTGCCAACCTTGCCAGCGGGAGCAACTACGGACTATGGATACACCGTGAGATACCAACTTGCGCGGTGGCGCAATGGCCAGTTGTCAACGAGATACAAGCGCAATTCATTGAGAGCGCGGTAACCTACAACAGCACTATCACTGGGCGCTATGGCATAGCCAACACGGCACTAGCGCTCTATGAGCTGTACGTAGGCGAGGACGCGGATCCAGACTTCACTGCGGCACCTGACGAAACCAACGCTACACTCCCATTCACCCACGCGTTAGCAGCGGCACCAGGCGGCACAGAAGTTGAGTACAGGTATACGTGTCGGCTTCGAGACAAATACAACCTCGTGAGTTTTAATACATACTGGCGACGCGCTACCATTGACGACGCCGGAGACGAGGTGCTTGAAGTGCCAACCGCACCGGTAGATACCACCTTTGCGCACGGCGTCGGCACCACGTTGCAAGCCATGGCCACCTACAACAAAAACAACGACACCAACCCGGCGGACTATTTCGCGCTCTACTTTTCTGGCGACGGTGATGCGCCAAACACGTCAACAGACACGCGCGTCGATGTGGCTATGGGCGCGGGTATGATGGGCCGTCAGTACCGGAAACTCGACTATGGGTATGGGCCAAATGCCACAGGCGAAGAGATACAGGTACTTGTCAGATCTCGGCGTGCTTCGGACGGTGCGCAAAGCACCAACACGTCAGCAGTCACAGCGGCGGTGACTCAAGAGAGCATAGCCGTACCAGGATATCCGCGCGGCTTCCTTGGCCAGACGTTTGGCTACTCATTGCCAGAGCCAACCATATCACGCACCATTGTCATTGACGCGGGCGACAATATTTACTGGCAAATGGAAGTCGGTTACACGGAGCTGTGGGCAGACACAGTGCTTCTGTTTCGTTTGAAATATGACAGCAACGAGCCAGCCAATAACGGGCTATGGACTACGGCGGGTTTCACGCAGTCGGCTATTAGCGGCGCGGCGGGTGGTAACCCTGTGGACGTTGCAAGCGCTACGCTTTTGTATATCACGGTAGGCGGCGATAGCGCACCTATCAGGCGTATGGAATTAGACGCAAGTGTGCCGCGTATCAAATGCGCAGCACTAAACCAGGTACCAGCCGACGTTGTTACGTCACATTCCAGCGATCCTATTTTCGAGACGCCGTGGAATTCATGTTTCCAGGTATACGATCCAGCTACATTAGACTATCAGACTGCAATGAGTTTGGACACGACAGGGGTGCTGTCAATGAAGGTAGGCTGGCGACAGCGTGCCGTAGTAGGAGACTTCGGGTAATGAAAGAGAAGCAAAAGCATAGTCAGGTTGCTATCATGGCGGCGGCTGTCTTGGCGGTAGGCATAGGCACGCTATTCGGCGGCATTGTGTTTGCTATTGTCAATGAATTTAGCGACACCGTGCGTCTATTAGACGACGTGCAACTAGGGCTCGGTGACAGCGACGACTATGGTTTGAAGTATGACAGTGGCGGTGATACCATGGACTTCCTGGACGGCGTAGCGGGAGTGCGTGGCGACGTAGATAATACGGGTATACTGGGCTGGGGCGGTGGCTATGGCGCTACTGGAATGGATCTAGAGCAAGACGGCGATCTAAAAATGAATGGCGATCTGACGGTGGACGGTAGTATCAGCGGCACAATAACAGGCGCTAACGATCTGCTAGGCGTCGCCAACCGTACCACGATAACCAACGGCACTAACGCCATGGTGACGGGCTCAGACGTGACGGTAGACTTACCTCAAGATATCGCAGCAGCTTCAGACGTCCAATTCGGAAGTGTGCGAGCGCCGGGCCAGTATCAAACCACAGGGCCACTTGACGCTGCTATTGTACCAACGGATACGACGCCTATCTGCGCATACCTGTGGGACGCTGGTGTCTTCACGAGTGGCAGTCCAGGCGGACTTATCGTGGCGGCAAACTTCAACGCGGGGCCTGCGCTGAATGGCTGGGAAGACATGTACATTCTTGCGGACGATCTAAACCTTAGCGCGGCAAGCAACCACAACATTCTCGGGACGCTTCACCTTGCATTGTCGCACCAATACTTTGACAGCAACAACAGGTATATCTACTTCGCCAACGGCGGCAACGTGTCATGTGAAGAAGGGTATGACATTTACTACGACACCGACGGGGACGCGGACGAATTCTTCCGTGTCATTGAAAACGCCACGCCAGTCTTGACACTTGACGACGCGGCGCTGCTGCTTCCTCAGACGCAAGACATTGGCTCAGTAGGCACGCCTATAGGGGACGTCCATGCAGCGGCGCTTGCAGGCACGACGCTGGCATTAACGGGCGCTGTGACAGGGCCAACGACGGGGACATTTTCCTCGACGCTTCAAGGTGCTGGTGTCACAACTACAACCAATTTCGATATGCCTAACTCAGTGCAGTTTGACGAGCACGACACAGGCGAGTTGACAATAGACGTGCCCGCAGGCAAGACGGTAGAGATAGACGTTAACAGCAGCAACGTGGTGCTGGTGACAGGGGCCGGGCAATGGGTGACGGGCTCGCTCGAATACACGACGGCGTTTGCTGGCACAACGTCAGTCACTATCACAGCGGACGATACCACGCCAACGGTATTAGGTGCCAACCATTTTCGCATTCCAGGCACATGGACTGCAAGCAACGATATCACAACATTTGACGACGGCACAGCCAACCAGTGGCTACTCATTCAGGGCGGCGACGCTGACTGTAACATTGTTGACGGCGCAAACATGGATCTCGTCAACGACATAACCTGGAATGGTGCGACAGGTGGCAGCATTGTGTTGTACCTGGACGGCGTCACGTGGAAAGAGATCGTGCGGCGAGGTGACGTGCATTACGTTGATCATAGCATGCAGTTTTCCGGCAAGCTGGAAATGGAAAACGATCCGGTAGACGGTTGCCTTTATGGCTGCGAAGACGCGGCAGAATATTCCGAGACGACTGTGGCAAACACCTATGCTCAAGCATATGACGACGGCACAACAACCTACACACAACTTGACAGCACGTCAGGTAGCGGCCAATACACAGCAGACTTTCAATGCTGGCCAGACGCTGAAGCCGTCAACGATGCTGTCTATTTCGGGCATTCGGTTGCTGTGGCACAATGGAGTATCGACGTTGACACAGCGGCGCAATATGCAGGCGACTCGGTGCTGTGGGAATATTGGGACGGGGATAGCTGGGAAGCCATTACTATCGTCAACTTCTTTACGGACTCTACAGATAGTTCTACAGCATTACAGCCACTGCAACGAGACGGTGGCGATGTGGTTTATCCTGCTGACGATTGGGCGGCCAACACTGTCAACAGTCAGCTTGCATACTGGTTACGGGGACGCGTAACAGCAGCAGATATCACAACGATACCGATCCTGGTTGACGAGCCAGCGTATTCGTGGATAACTTATGGGCCACGGACGCATGGGACGCGTAGCATAAGCGGCGTAAGAATGGTTAATCTGGAAAAGAATGCACACACCGGCGCGAATATCAAGCTGTTTATCATGAATATTGACTCAGGCACACACAGCGATATTATAGAATGGCCTTCAGGGACACGATACTTCTACGACGACGACTTCAGTTTCACGGCGGCGCATGAAGACAAGCTAGTCATATTCTGCACGCAAGACGCTGGCGACAAGGAGCCTGAAGAGGTTGTGTTTGAATTGTACGGGGCACAATTGTAAGTTGTGCTATACTTTAGGAAAGGGAAACGATATGCGAAAACTTTTGACATTGGCGTTGTGTGCTGGGCTAGTTGGCGGTACGGGGATAATGAGACACTGTGAGGGGCGCACTGCCGAGGCGGCTGTTGACGACAGCGGCGTGATGACAACCTCTAGCGACGAGGGGTTTCTAATTTACGATGTCGGGGCACCAAAAACCGACATGACATTAGATAGCGTTGTGACAAATAACACAGTGCTGTTTGACATTGCGGAATCTTGGCGGCCATGGCCCGAGCCGCTCACAGATGATGAGCCTTTTTTGCAGTATATGGAGCTAGGCGAAACGGTGTGCGAATTCTCGAAAGCTGAATTGCGTGCTTTGATGACGTTAGCTAAAGCCGAAGTGGCAACGATAGCGGCACCGGGTTTAGTCGTTGCGCAACCCGCACCAGCACCGGCATGGGCTGACAGGGACGCCATGGAAGCTGTCTTCGGGCGTCTCGGTGACACCAGCTATGAGCGCGGCAAGGTTGTGCTCAGGGCTATCCTATCCGAATGCACTCAGAAGCAGGTGGACGCTATTGAGGCGACAGTGCAAGCGGCTATCGAGCCAACAGAGAAGGAGAAGAAGGCGAAGGCGGCGAATGTGTTGAAGGAATTGCGGGGCGTCTATGCTGACGACGATCCGATCATGGTAGACTTGCGCAAGAAACGTGATAAGCTGAATATCCAACCTGTGGAGTAGGACACATGCCAGGCGTATCAGAAGAAGTCTTCAACGAGCGCACGGAGCATTTGCTTGATGGCCAAAAAGCGTTGCGGCAAGATGTCCAGGCTCTGGCTACTGTCATTCGCGGCAATGGCTCTCCTGGACTCGTGGCTCGGGTTGCGGCTGTTGAGCGCGCAAACGAACGGGCGTGGCAAACCGGACTGCGTATCCTTCCGTGGGTTATCGGTGTTGCCGGAGCTGCGTACGGACTGGGAGTTTCCTTGTGACATGAGAGCGCAGGACGCCGTCACCGTAGCGGACTTAGTGCGGGCCAACGAAGGCACGAGGCTCAAGAGCTACAAGTGTACGAGCGGCATGATAACTGTTGGCGTCGGGCACAATCTCAATGCTAAGGGAATTACTATTTGCGAGTCATGCAGCGATAGACTTTACAAGGAAGATCTTGCGAAGGCGAAGAATGCGGCGTCTTTCAGCGTCGAGAATTACGCGGCATTACCAGCGGCGAGGCAAGGCGTCTTGATAGACATGGCGTTTCAAATGGGCCAGCGCGGGCTCGAGAGCTTCCCGCATATGAGAGCGGCTATCGAGGCAGGAAACTGGCAGCGTGCGGCGGCTGAGCTTCTGGACAGCACCTATGCACGGGTAGACTCGCCAGAGCGTGCTGAACGAAATGCGGAGATAATGAGGACGGGCCGCTGGCCTGGGGAAAGGTGAGCTATGACAACCAACTGCGCTAACGGACAGCACGGCATAACGTATCTTGGTGAGTGCTATGCATACAGCAAGGAGCCACGAGGCACGACGGCTATCAATGCTGAGGAGCCTGTTAGTGTGGTAACGGGTTGGCATAATGAGTCAATGCCGCCGGTGGAGAAAGTCATTTCTGGAAAGGAGATATCATGATAAAGCGATCTTTGAAAGCGTGGAAGTCTACCGGCTGTGGCGTCGGTGTGTTGTTGGTGGCTATCGGTGCAGCGTTGCAGGCATTCTGCGACAACGATCCTGAGACGGTGGTTAACGTCCAGTCTATTGTGGGCGCTCTGGCTGTTGCAATACCGGCGATCCTTTATCCAGGGAAGAAGGACGGTAAGCCGAAAGGTAGACTGCCAGGCTGTATCCTTCTATGCGTGCTGTTGGGCGCTGGGTGTGCCACTATCAGCAACACAGTTACTGAGACGGTTACGGACACGGACGGCACTATCACCGAGCGTACCGTCAAGACGCGGGCCACAGCAGGCGGCACGTCGAATGTCGAGAAACTTGCGCAGACGGCCTACTACGACTTTGGCGAGGCTGACAGCATGGCAGTCAATGCCAACGCAGACAGCTTGCAAAGCAACGCCGAGTGGGTAACGGACTTGCTCAAGGTGGCAGTGGACGCGCTGATAGAGTATGGCGCGGCACAAGCCACAGCAGGCGTTTCTGAGGTGGTGCCGGGCGTCCTGTACGGGGCGTCACTTTTGCCGATGCCTTGACTTCCAGCATGCGCTCTGATACAGTATAGCTACTCTCATTCGTGGCAACTCTTCCGCTGCTACGAGATCTCCTTGGTTACCTCCCCCGCTGCTCACGGGGGAGGCCCCTTTTTTGGGACGAAAACTTTTTTCTCGGGAAGGGCAGAAAGTGCTTGATATATCTGATAATATCTGATATGATAAGGCCTAGAGGGTTGAGAGCGACTTAAGAGCAACCAAGGAGAGAGACAATGAACAAAACACAGCTAGTAAAACATGTCAAAAAGTTACGCGACGTGGGATACCAAGAAGGAGAGCGAACAGGGTATCTTGTCGGCTACGAGCGGGGCAAGCGTGACGCGCTGGACTGGGTAAATGCACAGGCTCGCAGGGTGGGCAATATCTGTGACTTATGCGCACATTGCACAACGTCTATGTGTGATAAGTGTGTATACTGTGGCGAGGATAACGAAGCGCCTGAATTCCAACTTAAGGAGCCCACAACATGAAACGCCAACCTAATGAAACCGTCGGCGGCTACATTCGGCGGTTACGGCTGAATGCTGGCCTTGATCAGAAGGACTTGGCCGAGGTGCTTGGCGTGGCACAAAGTGCTGTCAGCGCTTATGAGAATGGCCTGGGGCCTGCATTCCACGTCGTGAAGAGGCTGGCCAAGTGGAGCGGCGAGCCTGTGGCAAGTTTTCAGAGATAAGTGAGCAACTACCAAGGAGAGAGCATGAGTAACCCTGAGCATGTAGCGAAGTTGCGCGAAGGCGCGGCGGCGTGGAACCTGTGGCGCAAAGATAACCCAGACATTAAACCTGACTTGAGCGGTGCGGACCTAAGTTACGCGAACCTGGACAACGCGGACCTGAGTTACGCGAACCTGTACAACGCGGACCTGACAGGCGCGAACCTGAGTTACGCGAACCTGGACAACGCGAACCTGACAGGCGCGAACCTGTACAACGCGGACCTGAGTTACGCGAACCTGTACAACGCGGACCTAAGTTACGCGAACCTGCACAACGCGGACCTGAGTTACGCGAAACTGCACAACGCGGACCTAAGTTACGCGAAACTGCACAACGCGGACCTGGAAGGCGCGAACCTGAGCGGCGCGAACCTGAGCGGTGTTGGCGGCATACATACCGCAGCGGAATTTCTGACGCGGTTTGACACTGTGGCAAACGGGATCGTTGTATACAAGGTTATTGGCAACACCTACAATGCCGCACCAGAGTCGTGGGAAATAAAAGAAGGCTCTTACATTGCAGAGGTGCCGAATGCACTGCGCACAAACGAGTGTGGGTGTGGAGTAAATTTTGGGACACGCAAATGGTGTGAAGAAGAATTTTCAACCAACATTAAAAACGAAACGTCTGTCATGTGGGAATGCCTGATAGACTGGATAGACTTGGCCGACGTGGTAGTGCCTTATGACACAAAAGGGAAAGCACGGTGTGCTCGGCTGAAACTGATCGCGCCAGTGAAACCTAACCAAGGAGAATGAGCATGTACGAAGCGAAGAACCCACCAGAATTGACTGAGGACGAAATGGAGCGCGAGCCAGTGCAGGAAAGGTGGCTCATGGGTAAACTACGAATCGAAAAAGCTGTACGGACGGCGCGCAAGTTGCGCCTAGCACTTCAGGGGCCTGCTGGCTCGGGCAAGACATTCACGGCGCTCATGGCGGCAACGGCACTCAGTGACAAGGTGCTTGTCATGGACACGGAGCATGGCAGCTCAAGTCTCTACACACCAGAGCTTGGCCAATGGGACGTTGTCAACGTTGACGACGACTACTCGCCGGACGTGTATATCGACGTTGTCAACATGGCACAGCGTGGCGGGTATGGCGTCCTGTTGATAGACAGCTTGTCACACGGCTGGGGTGGCAAAGGCGGAGCGCTTGAGCTTGCTGATAAGTTTGCGGCCAAGTATCGCGGCAACTCGTTTGCAGGGTGGAAAGACGTTACGCCAATGCAGCACCGCATGATCGACAGTATCATGGGTGCCAACCTGCACGTGATAGCCACCATGCGCACCAAGACTGGCTACGTTATGGAGACGGGCCGCAACGGCAAGCAGGCACCTCGCAAGGTTGGACTGGCACCTGTGCAACGTGACGGTGTGGACTACGAGTTTGACGTGGTTGGAGAAATGGACGTGTCGCATAGTCTCGTGATAACGAAGGCTAGGACGAAGGTGTTGCAGGACTCAGTGTACAACCCTCCCAAGGCAGACACCTTCGTAGCAGAGCTTGTCAAGTGGGTAGCTGGCAATACGGACGGACTACCAGAACCAGCACCGAAACCTGAAGCCAAGGAAGCCACATTCCATGCCGTCGAGGACTTGGAAGACGCGGCGGAGCCACAACGGAAGGCGCGGCCTACTGGATACAACTACCCACCGGACGATCCTTATGGGGACTTTGCCGGGGGAGGGCCTGAGCCGGGGCCTTTAGGCATTCTCAAGCAAACAGCAGAGCAGGGTATTTTAGGACGTGTGCCACACACCTTGATACCAAAGCTGAAGAAATGCTTTGAGCGGTTGCGGGGGCTTGGTTATGGCGATGAGCGAATAGTGGAATGGTGGGAGCCAATCCTCAGCGACGACTACAACAGCGAAGAGGACCGTAACGACGAAATTGTGGCGGCCTGCAATCGCGTGAAAACCGGATGGGAGGCGACACACCCAGAATCAGACGACAGCAGCGAAACCGAGATCAACTGCTAACCAAAACCAAGGAGAATGAGCAATGCCTAACCCTGAGCATGTATCGAAGTTGCGCGAAGGTGTGGCGGCGTGGAACCAGTGGCGTATAGATAACCCGGAGTTAATACCTGATCTCACCTTAGCGAACCTAACAGGCGCGGACCTGGAAGGTGCGTATCTCCACGGCGCGGACCTAACAAACGCGGACTTGCGCGGTGCAAGTTATGGCGAGGACGTCCCGTTGACTCGGTGTCCTGTGCAGATATCAGGGCTTCGGTGGCATGTTTTGATCATGGACACGCACGTGAAGATCGCTTGCGAGCTGCACAGCACTGTGGACTGGCTTGCGTTTGACGACGAGCGCATTGCCAGAATGGACTGTGAAGCGATTGGCTTTTTGAAAGAGCACAAGGAATATATTATGGGAATGGCAAAGGCACACCAAGGAGAGTGAGCATGTACATAGACACTTTTGCGATCAACAACTTCTGCAACATTCGGAGCCGCGTAGGCAACGCACGGCACGGCCTGTTTATCTGCGGGCTAAACGGCGTAGGCAAGTCCAATATCAACGAGGCGCTCAAGCTGGCGTTGACAGGCGAAAACCGCTACACGTCAGGGCGCAACAAGAAGGCGGCATACCGCGCCATGGTGCGAGACGGTGAGCGGACGGCGTCTATCATGGTGAAGGTGGTGTCCGGTGAGGACGTGGCGGTGGCGGAAGTCCTGCTATCCAAAGACGGCATAGAAACCACGCTCACGGATCAGGATGGCCAAGTGTATGACACGCACGCCGAATTCTACGAGGCGCTTGGTGTGGACTTCCAAAACCTCAAGGATATCCTGGACATATCCGAGGCGCATAGCCAAGGCCGTCTAGGCAAGTTGCTTGAGCGTGCCTTCACGTCGAGGGTGACGCTGGAAGATATTCTGCCACATTGCGGCGCGCATGACGTGTGGCTGGAAGGCCACAAGCACCATGCTACCGACGCGGCAGGCTGGCGAGCGTTTGGTGAGCGGTGGTACAAGGCGAGGACTGGCGTCAATCGTGAGATCAAGGCTATCAAGACGCGGCTGGCTGACATACCGAAACCGCGCACGGCCATATCGGAGAAGTCAGACACGCAGCTTGAGGCGGACGTGTACGGAGCCGAGAAAGCGCACCAGGCTCTACGTGACAAGGTTGTAGCGTTGCAGGCCGTAGCGGGCCAGCGTGTCACCGAGGAAGAGGTGCAGGCGGTGCGTGTGGAAGTGGCGAAGGCGAATGAGGTATATGCCGACACTGAGAAGCGCATGACAAAAGCGAATAAGGAAGTGCGCAGAATAGAGAGCGGGCGCATATCACAGGAAGGCGAATACACAGCAGTATTGGCACGCCTAAAATGGGCAGAGAATGGCGAGTGTCCATATTTGGGCAAGTGCAAGATCACGCCGACGCTGGACGCACAAAAAGCGGCGGAGAAGCAACTAGAAGCGGTGAAGGCTCTTATAGCGAAGCTAGGAGACAGTCTGTGCATTGCTGATAGAGAAGCAAAAGATATTGAGAAACACCTCATAAAAGCACAACAAACAGCGTCGGAGAAAACGTGCCACCTGCAAGCACTCGAAGGGCGCAAGGCTGAGCAGGACGCCATGGCAAGCGAGGACGTGGCAACGCTTGAAGCGAAGCTGTCCAAGGCTGAGACGGCCACCAGCGAGGCACGCGAGCTCCTGGCTATCGAGCGGGACAGGCTGGCGTGGAATAGCGCTACGCAAGACTTGGAGCGACTTAGCGACGAGAAAGAGCACCTAGACTGGGCTGTGAAGGCATTCCGTGACGGCGAGCTTCTGGGCCAGCTTGGTGGTGGTGACGACAAGGATCGGCTGCTTGCGGCCATGAATGAGGAGCTGCAAGCGTTTGGCCTGGCACTGTCCATACCTGACGGCGAGCCTATGCTGACAAGTGCTGACGACGCAGCTCAACCAAAGGTTGCGGCATGGTGGAGCACTGGCCAGCGCAAGGCTGTGGAATTCTGCATGGCTATGGTGCTAAGCAACAACGCCGAAAACTACCCTGTCCTCCTGGACGAAGTCGGTGCTATTGACGGCGTCAAGAAAAGCGCGCTCTTGAAACGGTTGAAACGTGCCGAAGGCTCGGTGATAGTCAACGGCGCATGGGCGCAAGGTATTGAGGCGACTGAGGACGTGTTGAAACAGCTCACGGAAGTCATGAAACCGGTGGGGTTTGTGTGGCTGGAAGGAGAAGAGAAATGAATAACCAGATAATGCCGCTACTGTCATTGGGGCGCGTAGACTTTGACGACAGCTTGGGTATGTGCGACGACTGCGAATACCTACGCGAGCCACAACAGGACGTGTGCCTGCTGTTTGGGCCATTGCCACAGGCAGGTATACGGCACCACGACTGCCACATAGCGCAAGAGCAGGCGCGGCTGTTTGCGGCGAAAGCGAAGGAAGGAGGCAAGTAATGGACACGCTAAGCACTGAGCAGGAGCTGCTGAGCATGCACCATAGCGTAGAGCAGTTGCTAAGCAAAACGCCTGAGCACTTCGCGGAGTGGGAGCGCAAATGGTTGCTAGAAGCATACGCCAGGTTTGGGCGCATTGCTGAGGATATGACGTCAAGGCGTATTGAGGCGGCGCTTGAGGCGAAGGAAGGAGACGCGTAATGGGTGACGGGGCAGACGATCTGGAGCGGAAAGAGGAAGTGGCTATCACACGCTCAGAAATGGCGTATAGGATGGCGTATAGGGATGAGCAAAAGAGCATTGCTTGGCAAACTGGTAGAGCTTCGCCAGCGCATTGGAAAACGCAGTCAGAAGAGGTTGTGAAGATCGCCGACATGGACGATAGGCACATAGCCAACGTGTTGGCGTTTCTGAAGCGAAAAGGGTTGTGTAACCCATACGTAGAAGCCGAAGAGCAAAAGCGTCAAGAGATGCGCGCGATATATGAGCGACTCGAAGCGCTAGAAAAGATCGTAAAAGCGAAGGAAGGAGAAGGCTCATGACGAACCAACGGTTGAAACGATCCTCGCAGCGTGGCTGGAAGGAGACAAGTAATGGCCAGTGAGATTCGAGAATGCCAAGACTGCAAGTATTACGACTGTGCGTTGGACGAGATAGACAACCCGTTTTCAGGCCGGTTGTATGACAAGCTTGTCGAATGGTGTACGTATGGCGGGCAGAGAGAAACGTTATGGTGGGACTGCGCAAACTATAAGGCGAAGGAAGGAGACAAGTAATGGAAACGCCAGCGAATGATAAAAAACGCTGTCCTAATTGCAGTGGGTACCATACCAACGAGGGCATGTATTGCGACAAGTGCCAGACGTTTTTCGACAAAATAGACGAGGTGTTACGGAAACCATGAGGCGAAGTGAGCGCTTGACAAACCATGACACCTTGTGTATACTATAGTCAACGAAAGACAGGAGGTAGCAATGGAATTGATGAGGCGAAAAGAGTTGGCGAAGAAACTGGCGGTGTCTGAACGGACTCTGTCGAGGCTTGAGTCTGACGGCCTGCCATTTTTTCGAGTGGGAAACCAAATGCGGTATGAGTGGGAAGAAGTCGAGGCGTGGCTGAAGGGAAGGCCAGAGTCAACGGAAGCACCAAAAGCTAGTGAGTAGCGGGCCATATATCAAGTTGTTTCAGCGGGCCTGGGTGGACGCCAAGTGGCGTCAATTGTCAGAGCGTGAGCAGCTTGACAAACTAACTGTGCTTATGGTATTCTAAATTTAGAAGGAAACACAATGAAGCATAACACGAGACACTGCAACGAGACGCCTACAGGTTATCTGAAGCGGTTGATCAAGGACAGCGGTATGACGCAAGCGCAGTTTGCCAAGGCTGTCGGCGCAAGTGAGTGTACTATCTCGCACGCGTGCAACGGCCTTATCTCAGCACCTTTGGCGTGCAAGCTGTCGGCACACTTCCAGGTGACGGCGGACAACTTCCTACCGAGAACAGACAAGGAGTAACATGCTTATCACAGGCCCCTACCGGAAAGTGTCTTGTTGCCTTCATGGAGACGCGGAATTCTTGTCGTGGCCATTGGCTGGCAAGGCGGCATTCCTCCAGATATTGACGCACCCAAACATGATAAGTCTCGGCTGTATGCGTGGCACAATTCCAGGGTTGGCGGCGGAATGGGACATACCTGAGAAAGACTATCGGGAAGGCTTAGCGGAAGCCTTTGCGAAAGAAACCGTAAAGCTTGACGAAAGGACTCGACTGATCGTCATTCCGAAGTTTCTTTTGCACAATACGCCGCAGTCTCCAAACGTGATCAAGTCGTGGCCTGGACTGTTAGCGGCGCAAGGCGTCCAGGAATGCGAGTTATTAACCCAGCACCTGCAACAAGTTAGAGGCTTTATGAAAGGCTATAGCAAAGGCTTTCGCGAAGCCTTTGAGGAAGCCTTCCCGAAGGCTATCGGTATACTCCTAGCTCCTAACTCCGAGCTCCAAACTCATATAGAAGACAAGAAAGAGAAGACTCTTGATCGCGCTACCGCGCTTGAGAGCACGAGAAAACCACCAACCAAACGCACCTCGAAGCAGCCGTCTCAGGAAGTCAAGCAACTGTTTGAAACCTTCTGGGCTGCTTATCCGCGTAGGCTTGGCAAACGCGCTGGGACGCGCGCAAACACCTTCAAAGCGTTTGTTAAGGTAAAACCTACTAAAGACGTATTAAAGGCTATGGTGGCCAGCCTGGAAAGCTCACAGCGCTCGGAGTGGCTACAAACCATTGTCCAACACAACGGGCAACATATACCGCACGCCTCCACGTGGCTAGCAAGTAAGGCCTGGGAAGACGAGCCAGCAGCAGAGCCTGTGTCAACGTTGGATCCAAACCGAGGGACGATACCTATACCAGAGGTGGTGATATGAGCCTAACGAAACGCGGGTACCTGTCAACTACTTCACTTTTAAGCACAGGCACCAACAGGTTTGAGTATCCACAGCACTTCTACAGCTACGGCATTCTAGGCGCGTCGGTGATAGATATTGGTGAAGCGGGAGAAGCACTGTATAGCATAGCCATTCTGTACGACGACGACAGGCACGCTACTCGGTGTTGGGACGCTCTCGAAGCGCACGACGTGCTACAGCAGGAGCCAGTGCGTTTCACCACTGACGCCGAAGCTAACGCGTACCTGAGCGAAATTGAGACGCTGTCGAGGCAACTGGAGTGAGGGTGATATGAAGACGGACTTCTACACGTTTATGCACAACAAATATGAGGCGACGTCGATAACCGCGTACCAGCAAAAGAAAGAAGTGTTTATGTACAACTTCATGGACTTTTGTAGGTCGACGGCGTGCGAAGACTGTAACCGTGCGAAGTGGCCAGGCATTATGTGTCCTATGCGCAAGACAGAAACAGCAGAGGGAGAAACGGAATGAGCAACACTTGTGAATGTTGTAGATACCAATTTGTGTATGTTGGCCAGCTTCGTTGTGGGCACAAGTCCGAAGCTGAGCTCGAAGTGGCACGCATGAGGGCACATGTTGAGTACACCACAACATATACACCAGGTGTGCGCACGTCACAACACCGCGCGGCGTGTCGACACTTTGAGGCGAAATAATATGAGCATACCAGAGTTGAGGCGAGTGCAAATTTTTGAAGGAAATTGGAGTAGCGCGAAACTGAAAGGGGAGGCGTGGTTTCATGGTTTCGGTGTTGACTTCGAGGAGTGCAACGGTGGTGTTGGTGCGTACACAGTTGCGATAATAGAAGGCGACAACGGACAGGTAGGCTATGTGCCGTCGTGTAATATTCGCTTCCTGGATCGCTACAACGAAATGGCGAATGGGGGCGCAGAATGCCTAGACGACTAGAGTTTGCTCCATGGAGCGGAGACGACGATCCGGCGGATTTGAAAGACGCACAAAAGCGGTTTGGGCCACACTCTAACCGCACACGGTGTGATTGTGCTATGCCGGATACTGGCAAACTTATTCCTCGGTGGCGTCAGACTATGTATGGCATTGATGTGGAGGAAGATAATAATGAGGTGCCAGAATGACGCGAAATATTTACACAGACTATGTGTTATGGGCAGCCAAGGAGATCTAGAATGCCAGAGCAAGTGACGGCGTGGAGGTGTAGTTATTGCGGCCAAATATACAAGCACGAGTGGGTTGCGAAACGGCACGAGAAGCACGCGTGCAGAAAGAATAACGCACGCAAGAGTTGCCACACGTGCAAGTTTTTCTCAAAATTGGAGAATGTAGAAATAGAATGGCATGGGCCACACCAGGAGATTTATGACGCCGACTGTACACATGAGGGGCGATTGCCATGGCAGACGAGACACGCAAACTGCCACAACTTCGAGCCAAAAGGGGGCGCAGAATGATACCACTTCGGTGCGCAAAATGTCACGCACATTTCAGTGATTCTGAGGTGCGAGAGATCAAGGAAATTAACAAGCTGTGGGAGAAGTATAGGCCACAATTTGACTTAATGGGAATGGGCCTGCTGTGCTCTATTTGCGACACCATGCGAGACGACGCGGTTATTGACGCTGAAACCAACGGCCACCGGCAGCGCCAAATGCAAAAGCGCGACTTGATACGCATGGGCGACTGGCCACTTGAAGCGAGCGACTGTACCTGGGGTAGCTACAAACCAGCGCTGGTGTCAAAGTGCGACGTAGCACGGTGGGACGCGGCGCGCAACTGGCAGTATGCGTGGGGCTCGATATGGGTGCATGGGCCTAACGGCGTAGGCAAAACATTCGTAGCACGGTGCATGGGTAACGTAGCGCTCGAAGAAGGCCGCAAGGCGATAGAAGTCAAGGCAAGCTACCTCAGCAGGACGGCAAACGACTTCCGTAAAAGCGACATGCACAAGAAGCTGTGCGAGTATCCATTCTTGCTGCTCGACGACGCGGACAAGGCGGAGTGGAAGGAGGCGGGCGCGCGGCTACTTTTCGAGATCCTAGACTGCCGGTATGAAAAGCGGTTGTGTACTGTCGTGACGTCCAACCATACGCAAGCGGCATTCATAGGCCAGTTGCAGGCGGCGTGTCCTGGAAACGACAGTATAGCCACGGGGATAGAAGACAGGCTTAAGCCATTGAGGCTTGAGTTAGGGTTTGAAGGCAAGAGCGTGAGGTGAGGGTATGCACAATGTAGACGTGTTTATAATTTTGCCTGACGGAAGAAAAATGAAATGTATATGGCGTGAGGACAGGAAACAAAAGGAGAATGAAATGGACAAGGAATTGAAGCAGGCTTTTGAAGTGATTGAGAAGCGGACGGCGAAATGCACTGAAGGCGACAGGCATATCGTCGTGCTTGATCGCGGCTGGATATTCGTGGGCAACTTGTCACTAACAGAAGACGTGTACACGCTGACAAATGCCGTGAATATTCGCAAATGGGAAAAGGGCGGATTTGGTGCGCTGTCCAAGTCGCGTGAAGCGGCAGGCGCAACGCTAGACTCGTGCGAGCCGATCCGTTTTGCGAAAGGAGCGCCACTATTTGTAGTGCCGATCCAGGAAGACTGGCATGAGTAGCGCAGGCGGTTTCGGTGACGGTGACGGTTTCGGTTGCGGTTACGGTGACGGTTTCGGTGACGGTTTCGGTTTCGGTTTCGGTGACGGTGGCGGTTGCGGTGGCGGTGACGGTTTCGGTGACGGTAGCGCAGGCGGTTTCGGTTGCGGTTACGGTGACGGTTACGGTGACGGTTTCGGTTGCGGTTACGATGACGCCGGTGTGCCTGTGTCGGGAGATATGAGGTAAGGAAAGAGCGTGAGGTGAAGGCATGATCCAAATTATCAAACCGCGAATAGCGATCCAAACAGAGGAAGGCTATCCTGGGTGTTGCCACAAAGACTGCGGCATGTTGTGTGTCCAGGACTGCGGTGTATTCGAAGACGGTTACTTCTGTAAACAGTTTACGCCTGAAGCAGAAGCATTTTTGAAAATGAGACATGAGTGTACTGACGTGTATTGGCGCAACAAGCTACTCAAGAGAAAGAATGGGCACATTAACAGGGATCCGAAATGTCTAAGTGCTGAGCACGAAGACGTGGTAGGGTGAGGTGAAGACATGACACCATGCGATCCGATATGCCACGACGGCAAACAAGTAGGCCATTTCTGCTGGAATGCAGCGCACTGCGTCAAGTCGCAAGGCAAGCGCTGGTATTTCGAGTGGCACAATTACTGCGGGCCTCTATGGCTGTGTGCCGACATGGAGTCGTACCGCGTCAAAGATCCGCCACAGCGCGTCTGGACACAACTATCAAGGTGGCGGACAAGGACGGAAGACGGGAAAAACTGCACGTGTGACGTGTGCAAAGGGAAGGTGTGAGAGAATGAATGTGAGAGAAATAGTTGAGGCATGGCTGAAAGAAAACGGGTACGACGGGTTATGTGGCGAGGAATGCGGTTGCAGGATCGGTGACATTGGGGCGTGTGACTACGTGGAATGGAGCTGTGTGCCGGGATATGCTTGCCCACATGAGGCGTGCATAGACGCATGCGAAGAGCACGTCTCTTATCGCTACAAGCCAGGCTCGTGTACCGTGTCGCCTGAATGGTTGGCGGAGCATGGGGGGAAAAATGAAACTACCTCCAAACCTACCTCCGCCAACGTGGTGTGACGAAACCTTCGGCGTGGCGTTGTACCACGGCGACTGTCTGGACGTGTTGCGCGAATTGCCAGCGGGTAGCATTGACGCGGTGGTAACCGATCCGCCGTATGGGATAAAGAGGGCTGCAGAAAAAGACACTAATGGGCGGTTAAGTAATTGGGCACAAGCGCCAAACTACGGTGTGTCTACGTGGGACAACGAAACGTGTGACGAAGGAATAGCAGAAGCCGTGAGGGTAAGTCGCCAAGCTGTAGTGTTTGGTGGCAACTTCTACGATTTACCACCAACATCGTGTTGGTTGGTGTGGGATAAAATGAATGGTGTTAGCGATTTTGCCGACTGCGAGCTTGCTTGGACAAACTTGAAAGGCGCGGTTAGACTAAAGCGCTACATGTGGAATGGAATGATTCGGGAAAACCGTGAGCCACGGGGAGATCACCCAACGCAAAAGCCTGTGCCGATCATGGCGTGGGCGGTAGGATTCACTACGGGCACAGTGTGTGATCCTTTTATGGGCTCGGGCACGACAGGCGTGGCGGCTGTCAACCTTGGCCGGGCTTTCATAGGCGTAGAGCTTGAGCGCAAGTATTTTGAGATAGCAGTCGAGCGCATACGTCAAGCGATCATTGACGCGCAAGACGGGCCGCTATTCGCGGAGCACGTACCAGAACAACTGGAGATAGAAGAATGAGACAGCCTGACGTATGTGTGATAGGCGTGGATGTGGCCTGGGGCAAGCCGACGGCGGTGGCGCAATGCCGGGGTAACAAATACGGCATTGTGAGTGAGTGGCAATTTAAGGAGACTAGGTGGTTTCACACACTCTTTGACGATATTGCTGATATGCACAAAGACACACCTGTCATCGTCGTTGTGGAGCGCATGTTTCTGGGCAAGAATGTCAAAGCGTTTGGCCAGCTCTGCGAGTGCGTAGGCATGTTTCGCTACCTATCAGCGTTGCACGGGTTCCATTTCGCGCAAGTGGCGGCGGTGGACGGCAATGCGAAAGGCTGGTATAGAGAGCTGTTGAGCGTCACGAGGAAAGCCGACGCGAAACCGCTGTATATGCTGCGAGCTAAGAGCTTGACAGGACGCGACGATCTGACAGACGACGAAAGCGCGGCGGTATGTCTCGCTGACTGGGGCAAGTGTAACGCAATGGAAATACTGGGGGAAGGGCTATGAGAGCAACGAGCACCGAAGTGGTTGAAATGAATTACTGGAAAGCGTTGGGGTTGAAAAGTGGCGAGGTGCATAAGCTGGCGAGGGCCAAAGCACACGGGTATGCGCAAAACTACGCGTATGGTGGCGATCAGTTGAAAATGACAATTGACATTCTGGAGCTGGCTACCAACGAGGCACGTGACGCTATGGCCAAACGCGACGATATGCTGACGCCACAGAAGCGATACCATGGCTAATAAGCTACCAGGCGACAGGCGGCGCTGTAAGAATTGTGGTGAGCGAAAGCTTACAACCGACTACGTCGAGGATAGGTGGATCTGCACGCAGTGCTGGAATAGCCGTAAGCTTGTCCGTAACAGGCGTGAGCAGGCGTTAGCGGTACGCATGGCACATGTAGACATAGACTTAGACGACGACGACTGGGAGGCGCTGGTGGACGCGTATGGACGCGGCGAGTACTGGGCTATTGACGAGGCGAAACGATTGGAAGGAGAGTGAGCAATGAATTGTCCGTATTGCGGAGCGGCTTTCCTGGACGCTGTGCCATTTCAGGCGTTGTTGGCAAAGCATGGCTATGGCGTACATGACACAGAATGGCCGTGTAATGTGTGCGGGAAACGCGTGGCTTCGGCGACAGAAATTTCTATGTCAATGCCAGGCGCTAAAGCGACAGGAATGTTTACTAAGGTAACGATAGCCTACACGGAGGATAAGCCATGAATTGTCCATGTTGTGGCGCAACAGAAAGCGACTGTGTGCCAGACGCGCTGCTGCACTTTATCGAGGAAAACGAGCTGCTGCACAGTCCAGGTGAGCGGCATGAGTGGACGTGTGAGACATGTAAACGGAAGGTGAGTGCGAAGATATCCGTGAGGACAACCAAAGGAGGCTAGGCATGAAACAATTGAGGTTTGAAGGCAGATCGGACGATACGTTTGGGGAAATGGCGGTATTCTATGACGACTATGACAACTGTGCGGCGGACACACCAATTGTGTACCGCGTTTGGACTGACGACGACGAGCTATTTGTTGTTGGCCAGTATGGGCAGAAAGGTACGCCAGGCTGTTGGTGTATAGGCGTACAGGCGCTTGAAGAGAAAGTGCTGGCAAACTGGCCTATGCGGCTAGAGAACAGTAAGGTGGTGGCATATTCGCCAGCGTTGATCATTGACGCGCCTGACGGCGTACAGATCGAATGCGTTGGGCGCGCACGAGTGGCCAAAGACGAGATTATGGAATTTGTGCGCGACAACCATAGCGAAATGGTAGACAAAATAGTTTTCAAGTAGTTTCTCAGATCCACTGGGACGAGACGTCAAAAACACATAGCGGCGCTATCGAGGCTTAAATTCCACCTCAATGCCGTACCTAGTGGGTTACGCTCGGGTAACACCGGGCACTGGCAGCGGCCTGTTGTCGCTGCCATGAGGGCGTGGCTCAGTGGTAGAGCGCTGGTCTCCAAAACCAGACACGCAGGTTCGATTCCTGCCGTCCTCGCCAAAATACACCGAAGGCGGTTGACGATAGGAGGCGACATGAAATATGCGGAGCAGTTGACGTTTGCGAGTAACTACAGGTTTCTTTGTGGCGTATGCTATGTAGCACAAGCTAAGTATGCGAGTATTGACGTTGTGCCAGGCGAGAAGCCAAACACGTTGGCGTGCATGATAGTATTGCGGTTTACGTCGCCGGTGGTTGTCAAAAAGCACCACGTCATAAAAGGCAAACATTGCACAGGCAAGACGGTGGCGAAGATCGAAAAGGTGTATTGCGACATTGTGGAGCAGATAGGCTATTCGCGGTGCGAATATCTAAACGCCAGACGTGAGCTTCTAGAAGCGGCATACAACAGCGCGTTGGAAGCACACACGGGCCGCATAGTGCCATGGGCATTTGGTGGAAGCCATATAGATCGCGGTATGTGCGGGCACGCGATAGATCCTAAAATGGAATTCACGCTTGAGTTGCTTGAGCCTAACGAGTGGATCTTGCGCATTACCGCGAATGGCACCAACTATGCCGAGTATATCCACACCACGTCAGACACACAGATCGCAGACTGTCACAAGGTAATTGATCGGCACTACGAAAACTTACAAGAGGGACGCAACTTCGTGGCGGCATTACAGGAGGCGACATGAGCGCGAAAATAGAAGTGAAAATACTGGACGGCGAGCCACACATGAAGCTATATGGAATGCACAAGGAATGCGACGAATGGAAGGTGGCAAGCGAAAACCACCTAAGACTGTGGTATGTGAGGCAGTTGTCATTCAAAGACGTGAGCGACGATCGCGGCGGCATATGCGAGGTGCGGTGGAAGTGGGGAGGCGTAGCCCACACACACGTCATGGCGACACGCGCGCAACTAGAGCAGGCGATCAAGGACATGGAAGCGCTGGAAGGAGGCTGTAATGAAGGTTGAAAAGATTGGCGGTGTGACGTGGTTGAATGCAATGGAAATGGACTTTGCATATACGCATAGCGGCGATATCGAGGTGGACTGGCTAGAGGTAGGGCGTGTATATCTTAATGTGGCCGATATTTCTAGGGTGTTAGGGGAGGTCGATGGGTATTGTAGGATATTCCATAAAGGCATAGAGAGAGCCACGCGTATTGACGGAACGGCAGAAGAAGTCCTGCAATTGCTTCGTGCCGCTGAAAGCGCTTGACAAGCCATAAGTGGCTATGGTACTATACGCCACGAAAGGAGAAGCAAATGGAATTGTTGACACGCAGAGAATTACAGGAGCGCATGAAGGTGGCGCAAGGCACTACCTACGCCATGCAGCGTGAAGGTATGCCAACAGTGCGGACGCCAGGCACGCGCAACGTGCGCTTTGACTGGGACGCCGTGGCGAAGTGGTTGGAAGAAAGGAATAAGGAATGACGCAAAAAATAGTAGAGTTGAAACTAGAGCAGGTGGTGTATCGAGACGACTTGTATCCTCGCCTTGAAACGAGTCCGGCAACTGTCCAGAAGTACGCAGAAGACTTGTCTGTGTTGCCGCCTATCGAGGTAAACCAGCACAACGAGTTGATAGACGGCTGGCACCGTTGGACGGCGTACAAGAAGTGTGAAGCAGACACTATCAAGGCTATCGTGACGGAGACGAAAAGCGACGAAGAATTGCTTTGGCGAGCAATTGAGACGAATGCGTCGTTTGGCCTTGCGTTAAGCAACAAAGACAAACAGGCCATGGCTCGGCGACTATACAACAATGTTGCCAATAGTGAGCGTGACGAAATGAAAGCCATGCTGGCCAAGAAGTTGAGTGTGTCCACCAAGACAGTAGCGCGGTGGCTCGCAGACTCCGACAAGGCATTCAAAACGCAACGCAATGACACTATTCTCTCTATGTGGCTCTCGTGCCACACTCAGCAGGTGATCGCAGAGGCCGTGCAATGCGATCAAAAGACAGTAGAGAATGTTTTAGGAAAAAAGGACATTTGTCCAAAATTCCTTAAACCTACCGCAGATCACCTAGTTGACTTCGAGGTGCCGCTCTACAGCGTATGGAGCTTCGGTAAGAAGTCCGGCGACGTGTCGCATTTTGGCAACTCTGAGGCCACCATTGTTGATAGGCTTCTGTACATGTACACAGATCCGCTTGATATTGTCGTAGATCCGTTTGCTGGCTCTGGCTCGACTATCGACGTGTGCAAGAAGCGTTGGCGTCGATATTGGGTGTCTGACAGGAAACCAATTGTCGAGCGTGAGCACGAGATCAGGCTGGCTGATATCAAGGACGGTATACCAGGGCCCGCACGTTGGGGAGACGTGAAGCTTGTGTACCTTGATCCGCCGTACTGGAAGCAAGCAGAAGGCAAGTACAGTGACGACAAGGAAGATTTGGCCAACATGTCTATCGAGGATTTCACGAAAGCGCTCGTGTCGTTGGTAACTGGCTATGCTAAGAAAATGAAGACTGGCTATATTGCCATGATCATTCAGCCTACACAATGGAATGCGCCTGGTAAACAGCACACCGATCATGTGCTTGACATTGCCTCTGCGGTACCATTGCAATTGGAGACGCGTATCCAAGCGCCGTACCAGACGCAACAATGTACGCCGCAAATGGTGGAATGGGCGAAAGAGCACAAGAAAGTGCTTATGCTTGGACGTGAGATTGTGGTGTGGAGTGTCGGATAATGCCGCAAGCTGAGAGATATAATAGCAGAGACTTGACGTATTCGCAGTGGCACCGCGCTCCAAGCATTGGCCGGTTTGTTGGCGAGGAAGACGCTCGTAAGTTGCTCATGCACGACGCGGACGGCATTGTCTATTATGAGCACCGATACGGAGACTATGAGCCTGTACTGCTGCTGGAAGTGGCGTGCGACGTTGGCCAGAGCAACAAAAACTATATGCACTTGACGGCATTGGCGAAACGCGCGAATGTGCCTGCTATGTGCGTGTTGTATCACATATCGGCAACGGCAAACGCGAAGGCCGATCCTGGATATCATGACATTGACAAGTTTCGCGTGAAACGTGTCTGGCCAAAACCGGACAAGGACTGGGTGACGCTATCGCCACAACAGTATGCGGAGAAGCTAGTAGCGGCGAGGACATACGGTGTAGCGCAATGCACACGCGAGGAAGACGCCGACGATCAGGAGCCACCTGCACCACCTGAGCCAGGCGACGGCCTGATCCACTTTCCAGAAGTTGAGGACATGCGCACGAGCGAGAGCTTGAAGGACATGCTGTGCGAGTATAGGCAGAGGACATGATATGGTGAAAAAATGTCTTGACATAGCGAAAATTTTCTGTTAGACTAAAACCTAGTAGATAAAAAGTTGAAAGTTGTTTTCACTTGGTGGTGCTTTTCGGTGACATAAGCACTCCTTCTGGGGCGGCCTGTTGTCGCCCTTGTCAAAACCCGCGAGAGCGGTTGGTACTATACAATACCCAACAGATCAGATCATAACGACACGAAACGAGAAATGGAGGCGCGAGAATGACAGCAATGTTGGTGTCATCAAAAGCCGGTGAACGGTGGGTGCATATGGATGTTATGTGTTCTTTTGGTAAGGAGTGGTTTAAGAAGGGAAGAGCACATTTTCCAGTGAAGGGGCTGACAGAAAATGCACAGGTGTTTAAGGACGTGAGTGGCTCGCACGGTGGCATTTGCCAGATTAATGGGGTGAGCGCCACTGAGGGCACATACTATGTGTACGTCAATGCGACACGAGCAAAAATAGAGAAGGTGATACACGAGGCCATTACCCGCGCAAGCGGCTGTGGATAGCGGAACGAAATGGAACACACCAAAACAGCACGCAATCGAACTTAATTAAACTTAACAAACCGAAACGAAACTAGTTTAATACAAGGCCAACACCGCGAGAGCGGTTGAGGATAGGCGTAACTGAGCGTAATAAAACGAAACTGAATGGAATTGAACGTAACGAACCACAACCAAACACAACAAGAAAGCGAGGCTAGGCAATGTTATCAAGACAAGCGACAGTACATATCACAGGCGTGACTCCACTTCAGCAGAATAAAGAGTATGAGTCCAGTGTGGAGAAGATCGGTAACGAGACGCCGACGCAATACCAAGATCGCACCTGGATCCACAGGGCGCATATCAACGACGACGACATGGTTACCATACCGGCACAGGCTATCAAGAAGGCGCTTGTGTCAGCGTGTCGCTACAGCAGCGAGCAGATACCGGGGCAAGGCAAGAAGACGTGGACAAAGAAGTTTGAGGCGGCTGTGATAGTGCCGGGGTACGAGATCGAGCTGTCACAAACCAAGGCCGATATTGTTATGCTACCGCTGTATGTGCCAACGAACGGGCAAGCGGGACATGGCAAGCGTGTGTGGAAGAAGTTTCCGACGCTGAGCAAATGGGACTGTACGGCGACTGTCCTCATTCTGGACAACATTATCCCCAACGACGTCTTTCTCTCTATGCTTGACAAGGCTGGCCGGTTTATCGGTATTGGCTCGTGGCGTCCTGAGAATGGCGGCGAGAATGGCAGATTCACCTTTGACGAAAAGGCCGTGGAATGGGCAGAGGTGCAAGGATAGCGCAACACAACCGAGCGCAACTTATCCTTACGCAACTGAACTGAGCGCAACGTAACGCACCACAACCAAACGAAACCAGTTTAATACAAGGCCAACACCGCATGAGCGGTTGAGGATAGCCGAACCCAACGGAACCGAGCTTAACGGATCGAAACTTATCGTATTCGAATGGAACCTAACATAACACGACGGACCAAAACTGATCGCAACCAAACCAAACGAGTTTAACGGTGCAAAACAACAAAGGAGACTAACATGACGGAAACAACAGACACACAGACTATCGAGCATATCATACCAAATGCCGGGCTCACGGCACAGAAGATCGCCATGGTGTTCAAGGACAAGACTGTGGGCGACGAAGTCACAGACGGCCAGTTGTACGACGCGTGCGGCGAAGTGACAGCACCAGGAGGCACAGCATACGGCGCGTTACAAACGGCGGCCAAACATTTTATCAAGTCCAACGGCGTATTCTGGCAACGTTTGCGAGGGCAAGGCATTATCCGGTGCATGACAGCCGAAGAGAAAATGCACTACCTCAAGAATGAAACGAAGCGTATCGGGGCGCGGGCACGCAAAAACTTGCGTATCGGGGCCACCGTTGATATCGAGGAGCTACCTGAAGATAAGCGGCCTGAGGCGCGTGCTACGCTCTCGTGCATGGGCACAATGGCGTTATGCGCAAAGCCACAGCTTCAGAAGAAGCTTGCGGCCAAGGTGAAACCAGCCAAACCAGACGTGTCAGCGTTGCTGGCAATTATGGGATAACCGAACATAACCTAACTAAACATACTAGAGCGAAACTTAGCGAAACCCAACTCAATGGAACCAAACGATACGAAACGAGCTAGACGAATGGTGATACCACCATTCGAGAATAGCGTAATGACAGGCGAAAGCGCGAAAGCGTTGAGGATAGGCGAAACCCAACCTAACCCAACTCAACTATACCCAACCCAACTCAACTATACCCAACCTACCTTAACAAAACCAAACGACACAGCGACAACCAGGGAGAGTAACATGGATACACCAAATAGAGAGTTGACAAGTGTTACATTTCGTGCAGCAGTAGCCGACAATGCGAAATGGGCGATATATATGCCAATAGCAGGTGTCAGCTCAAAAACTGCATTCTTAAGTTATGCGGCAAACGGCGTTGCCAATTCAGGAATGGACGCAGTGTCGGTGATCAGCGACATAGCACAAGCACGGCATTTACCGCTACAGGACGTACTGTCAGCCATTATTTGTGACTATGCCGCACGGCACATTGTGCGCAGTAGCACAAGTGAGTTACACACATGTCCAGAGTTTCAAGTTGAAGAAGGGGCTCTTGTGCAAGGTGATAACCTATTAAGGAGCCTTGTTGGTATCTACCAGGGAGCCACCTAATGTCACTATTCAGGAGACGTAAGCGTAGCGAGGCTGAGCGGGACAGGTGGGAGCGTAAGCGCCAAGAGAGCGCACGTATGCGCGAAGAAAACCCGCCAGTGTCGCCAGACTTGACGATACGCGTTATGTTTGGGCGTGCCACAATTGAGATTACCTCTACACAAGATGACAGGTTTGATGATAGTATGTGGGGCCACACTATGCGCCAAGTATTTGACTACGACAAGATAACTTTTCAACCAGCAATAGAGTGGGGATGGCACGACACAGGCGATTGTTGTTTTGTGTGCGAAAAAGAAGGAAACTACAGACGATCATGGGTTGTGTACATGCCTATTGCCGACATGCTATCTGCTATCCAAGAGGCCAGCGACGAATACGACAGACGGCACGGCACGATAGGCCAAGGGCCACTGTATGAGCAACGAGGCGAGGGAGCCACCTAATGCCACACATGGCTGACGACGGCGAAGAGCTGCTGTTACCAGGCGTCATGAGCGTTGAGGAAGCGCAAGAGGCTATCATGCCAATGGTACAAGACGCGTTGAAGCTGCTAGAAGAAGCTGCTAGAGACTTTGGCACCTACACCAGTGGCATGGAAGAGGAAAGGCTTGTGAGCGCAATAGACACGCTCAATAGCGACTATGGTGCGCCTATCACACCGGAGCGGTGGGCACCGATAAATGCGGCTGTTGTGAAGGAGCAAGAGAAGGCGGTACGCGTCAAGGACTAGCTACCAAAATGAGGCGGTAAATGGAAGAAAACACCATAAAGGTACAGTGTCCAAACTGTAAAGCGATAGCGGAGGTGCCGTTAACGCAAAACCAAGGGAGCATTGTTGTGGATTTGTTAGCAGCTGGCTGGGGGACACTAGAATTTAAGTATGACTTAGAAGTGTTTCGTAACGTGTGGTGTCCAGAATGCTGCGCCAAGGCAGACATGGCTGTAGGAGGCCTTCTATGATAGCGAATATTGTGACATGGTTGATCGTGGCGGTGCTGGTAGTACACGAGTGGCGGCTGTGGTTGCGCAAGCGCGAAATGACTGGTGTCGTTGAGTGCCTGGAAAAGCTAGCGCCTGTCGTCCATGCGCACCAAGAGGCTCTAGAGTCGCTGAAGGAATGGTTTGAAACGATAGAGAAGGCTCACATTGCCAAAACCAAAAACCTATAGCCAACGGTACCATGAGCGTTTTGGTAAGCCGCGCGACACTCGCAAGTCTGCGGCAAAGCGCGGGTATGACGCCAAATGGCGGAGAATGCGGCTACGGTACCTCGTAGCACACCCACTATGCGCAGAGTGCTACCGGCAACACATTGTCCAAGCGGCTACCGTGGTGGATCACATTGTGCCGCACAAAGGCGATAAAGAGCTATTCTGGGACATGAGCAACTGGCAGGGACTGTGTGCCCCATGTCACAACCGCAAGACAGGGAAAGAGGACGGAGGGTTTGGGAATGGGTGACATTATGAAAGATATACCAAAGTTTTTCGCAGGCGCGGACAATGACACTATCGCTTATATCACGCGGGCCATTTGGCATTTGCAGGAGCTGACAGACGTTAGGCCGTGCGAGCGGTGCGGCGAGCCAGAAGCAAGCGACAAGTTACGGGCTATCTACGGAGACAGGATAGACGTTAGTAAAATGCCTGTACTATGCGGGGGGTGCGTCGAGTATTACGCCAGACAGTCCGAGCGAGAATGTACCACGACGCTTGGCTATTTGCGGCATGTGCTTACTCAGTTGCAGACAAGTGGGCGTAGTGTCATGGAATATGGTCTGACTGCTGCACACAGCTACCGAGGGTATTATCATGATATCGCGTTTGGGCCAGCTCGCAATATTACGATAAGCGCTATGCTCCAGGAAGTAGAGCATTCCATTGACGCAACCTTTGAGGGATACAAGGGGGGCGACTACACTATGTGGGAAGAGTCGCACGTCTGGGTAGCTGAATACAGCGACTGCGGCATTCCAGCGGATCTGCTTGTGCGGTATTGGCGACGCCAAACGCCTCGATATTACGACACACACAACCTTAAGCAGGTGGACGTCAAAGGCGAGCATTGCATTGGCGTTACGGACATGTACCGTGAGGCATGAGCGGCTGACAGCGTGCGAGCTGGTGCCTGTAGACGGCGCTACAACCAACGGAGACATGCTACCGCACCCAAGCTACTGGATAAAGCCATGGGGGCCACACGGCCTGTCAAGGGCAGACGCTGACAAGCTGGTAGCATTAGGGCCTGATACGTGCGAATACTTCGAGGACGTCCTGCACTGGCTTGAGCTTGGCGCGTGGGAAAAATGGATAGAAGAAGCGATAAGCAAAGAAAAAGCTTGACACATGACGTCAAGTGTGATATAGTGACTCTAGTGAGTTGAGAGTGCAGAGACAACCGAAACCAAGGCATAGGAGACAACATGACTGAGAAACGAGACAATATTCGCAAGACATTCTACCTGCCTCGTGAGGCTGTGGAGCGGCTGGAGGAGGAGTATCACAAGCGGCGCATGCAGGCCGGTGAGCCTGTGACACGCTCAGGGCTCGTGACAGAGGCGTTGCTGGCAATGGCTAAGGAGAGCAAGCATGTGGAGTGACGAGGAAGTAGCAGTTATGTTTGCGGTGCCTTTAGAGCTTGTCCAGGAAAGCGACAGCGAGCGAGCAACGCGACAAGAAGCGATCTTGGTGCGAAAGCATGCAAGTAAGGTGCTGGGCGACTACTTAAATGAATGGGAAAAGCGGTTGAAGGAGAGCGACAATGGGGCAAATTAGGGTTACAGACGTGCTGTTGGCGTTAGCGGCTATCGTACTAATTGTGGCTAACTGCACAGTCCATAACGGCTACCGTACAACGAAAGCGCTCGAAGAGCTGTCTGCGGAAACGGCGGAATTCTGTGAGGCTCAAAGCGGCCTGAATGACGCGACAAGAGACATGCTAGCCGAGTTGGCGAGCGCTACACGCGGGGCTGATGTCTGCGCAACCGCTCTATTAATGAGCGCTGGTGACGGTTACGAAGAAACCGCCGAATGGGCAGACAAAACGTTGGCCGAGCTGCAACGAGAGAAAAACAACCACGAGACATATATCGCAAGGTGGAAACGCGCCATAGCCAACCCCGATATATTGCGAATAGGGTTTAAGGAAAGGTACGACTCGCACCAAGTGTGTTACGGAGCCTACCAAGACACAGACAGGTGTTACAGCCTGGGCGCAGAGGGCCAAGCGGCACTGCTCCAGGTAGTTAAGGACGAATTGGCGCGCGACACGGCCACGCTGGCGCATATCACGGGCCTGTTGGACAAAGCGGCCAGCGCTATCGGTGTGAAGGCTGAGGAGAGCGAATAATGGACGCGCGGTTACCATGTCGCGGCAAGAGATCGAAACGGTGATGCGTGAGGCGGCACAGAAGGAGGCTGGCTGATGGGGTGGATAGCCGTGAGCCTGACGGTGCGTGCAATGGTAGAAGCGGTGTTTGTCGGGGCCATATTGTCTGTTTTCGTTTTCTGGTGTTTCCTTGTAAGTCATAGCGCAATATGGATGGTACGGTGCTCGTTGCTAAAAAGGAAAATACGGCTGTTGCTATGGTATACCTATATCGAGGCGGAGACGCCATGGGACTCAAACAGGCAGCAGATCTGGACAAAAGCAGACTTTGAGACATACAAGCAATGTGTGGATGCCTGCAATAGGTGCGAAGGCGAAGATACAGATCTACAATGTGCTGACATTATTCAGGCGCACAAGGAGTTGCAAAAAACCAGGAAGAAGGAGGCGGACTGATGGAATGGGTATTAGTGATACTCGTCGTGGCGCTGCTTGGATGGGGCATAACAGCATGGGTGGCACTTCTTAAGCACCGTGAGCTATGGGAGAACTACAAGGAAATGGACGGGGCTCGCAAACGTCTTGATAAAATGCTGACAGAGGCCAAAAAAAAAACGATCCGCTTCGGCGTATGAGGTTGTCAGGCGTCAATGGACTATTGCGGCGCTTCGGCGTGAGTTGGCCGAAGCGAAGGCGAATGAGAAGCCAAGTATCGCGTCTGCTGATCCTGAAACAGACTTCCGCGAGGCATGTAAACGGCTCATTGCGAAGGAGCGTGAGTTGCGCGGGTATTGGGCCGAGAGAAAGGAAAAATATTACGCGGAGTGTATGTCCTCCGATCCAAACTTTCTGTGCACGACATATCCTGATCCTCCATGGAAGGACGGCGATCCAGAGGAAGATCGTATCAAGACTGAATTGCGCGAATTGAATATGGAAGCCACACGGTTGCGGCAAGACAAGGAGGCGGAATGAGCAACAAAACCACAGATAGGTTTCTAACTGGTGTGATCATAGCAATTGTGCTGTGGGTGGTATGCGTAGGTATTGGTGAGGCTGTCGAGGCCGTGGATAACGACGTAAGTGTGCTGGCGGCAACAACACCAATACTTGAGCGCATGGAAGAGGGATATTACCTATTGGCTGTCGCCGGTATGTCTATCGAGGATATCATTGAAGAGCGCAAAGAAGTGAAGAAGCGCATACGAGATCTAAGCAACATGGAAGGGCTAGACTTCTTTCCAAACACTGAAATATCCAATTTCATGCCGCTAGCACCAGGCCGGTGCGGCGTATGGTATGAAGGCGTCTATCATAACGGCGGGTGCTTCACCTATATCAATGGTGGTGATAAGGTCCAAGTGTTAGCCTCGCCACAAATGGAGCGCGATCTACAACGGGTAGTGCAACGCGAGCTTAACCGGTGCAAGATCCGATATGAAGCAATGGACAGAGCTATCGAGAGGGCAGAGAAGGCGGCAACAGGTAACGACAAGGAGGCGGACTAATGGAAAGGTGGAAGCGTGCAGCACGGTGGTGTGGCTACTTAGTGGACGACTATGGTTTCCATGTGTTGGGTGTGGGTGTCGTTAGTGCGCTCATGTGTGTAGCTATTAGCATTGGTATCGACGAGAATAAAAAAGTGATCGTCGTGAAGTATGAGGGCGGTGGTGTAAGTGCTGTGTACAAAGTTGTGCATGGCTCAGTGTACCAAGAGGCTTGCGGATCAAATTGGATAATAAAGGACTATCGAGGCGACAAAACGTCATTGACTGGCCACCTCGATATCATTCGTGTAGGCAGCGACAACGAGCATGAATGGAAGAAATGGCACAGGTACCGAGACTATGAGCAAGTAGAGACATACCAGGAGCTATGGGGCAATAAGCGGCAGCACGACAGTGTACCATAGCCATAACACGCAACTGTACCACTTGTATAGCCACAAGCGCACTACAAGGGGGGTACAGTTAGGTTGAGAAGCTGGGTGCCTATAGACAGATC
>JAAEPW010000619.1 GCA_024232355.1 Chloroflexota bacterium
CATCCCCCTACTTTGAGACGCTAATCATCCAATCTCTCAACTCTGGCCGTCTTGTCCCGGGCCGAACGCTCAATCGAACGGACGGCCCGGAAAACTAGAGTCCCGAATTACATCTTGAGACGTGGGTCCAGGGCGTCGCGCAAACCGTCGCCGACATAGTTGAACGACAGCGAGACCAAAAAAATGGTCAGCCCTGGAAAGAACACCTTGGCCGGCTGTGTCCACATGTCCTGCTGATACTCACCCAACATGTTGCCCCAGGTCGCCGTCGGCAACTGCACGCCAAAGCCCAAAAAGCTCAAGGCCGATTCGAGGATGATGACTCCCCCCAAGCCCAGCGTCGCGTTCACGATGATGGGCGCCATCGAGTTGGGAATCATATGGCGTATGATGATGCGCAAATCCGACATCCCCAGCGCCCGCGAGGCCTCGATAAAGTCCATCTCGCGCAAGCTGAGCACCATGCCCCGCACCAAGCGGCAAGACCCCGTCCAACCAAAGAATGTGAGCACGAGGATGATGATGGCCACGCTGTTGTACTCTCTGGCCACCATCGGTATCTCAATGCCGCGCAGCATGGCCGCACATGCCAGCAAGAGGGGGAGCAGCGGTATGGTGATTAGTAATTCCACAAAGCGTTGGATGAGGCTGTCTATCATACCGCTATAGTAGCCAGAGATAGCGCCGAGGAACGCCCCAAACACCTGGCTAATGATTATCACTAAAAAAGCCACCGTCAGCGAGATGCGCCCGGCGTAGAGCAGGCGGCTGAACACGTCGCGCCCGATGGTGTCGGTCCCCATGATGTGAGAACTGCTGAACGAGGCGTTCCTCAACCTTTGACCGTTCGCGTCCACGTTTTGATAGAGGGGATCATAAGGCGCTACCCACGGCGCAAGCATCGACGTCGTGATGAGGAACAAGAGCACGATGCCCCCCATGACCGCCAGCTTGTGCTTGCGAAAGCGCCTCCAGACGATGACCCACTGACTTTCCTCTTTGGACGTCAAGAGGGTTTCTATTTCTAGTTCTGCAACAGCCATTTCAATCTTCCTTTCTAGTCTTGACTAGTTTGTTTCAATTGAACCGAATGCGCGGGTCCACCAGGGTGTAGAGGATGTCTCCCAGCAACGTCGCCACCACCACCAGGATGGCCGAGATGAACAAAAAGACCATCATGATCGGCCAGTCGCTTTGCCCCAACGCGCTAAAATACAGCCGCCCGATTCCTGGGTAGCTGAAAATCGTCTCTGTCAATACCGCGCCGCCAAAGATGCCCGGTATCTGAAACACCACGATGGTGATGATGGGGATCAAGGCGTTGCGCAAGGCGTGTTTGGCAATCACGGCGCGTTCGTGCAAGCCCTTGGCTCGCGCGGTGCGCACAAAGTCTTGTCGCAACACCTCTAGCATCGAGGCGCGCATGAAACGGCTCCACCCGGCCATGAACAAAAGGCTCAGGCACGTGGTTGGCAAGATGATGTGTACGAGCCGATCAACGATGCCGTTGGGCGTAGCGTTGATCGCCGCCAGCAGCGTCCCTGGCTCGGCCTTGGCCTTGAGCGTCTGCGTGCCGCCGGCCGGCAGAGAGTATAGCGGGACGTCAACCATGGGGCCCAGTCCCAGAAACAGGATCGCCAGCGTCGCAATCACCGCGCCCCAGAACCACAGACGCCATTCCGTCTCCCCGACGCGGCCCTTGACGTTACGCCTGACCTGGTATGCGACGATGGTCACAATCGGCACGATCGCCGCCAGATATGAGAACGTGAATTCTCCCCACTGTTTGAACAGATG
>JAAEPW010000620.1 GCA_024232355.1 Chloroflexota bacterium
CGATACCTTTAGGGTTTTCTGGCTCTCCAGCAGCGCATCTTCCGCCTGCTTGCGCTCGGCGATCTCGACGTGCAACACTTTGTTGGTACTGACAAGCTCTGCCGTTCGTTCCTCAACCCGCATCTCTAACTCATTGTTGGCTTTTTGTAATGCTTCCTCTGCTCGCACTCGCTCGGAGATTTCGGTCACAAGCTGTTCGTTGGCGCATTGCAGTTCAGACGTGCGCTCTTGCACCAACTCTTCCAAGTGCTGCCGGTACTGTACCAGTTCATCTTGAGCCTGCTTGAAGCGTATCGCGCTCTCTACAGTGACCGGTAAAGTGGTGAGGTAATCCCCATCCAGATCCTTGATCAGATAATCGGTTGCCCCGGCCTTCATCGCTTTGACGGCGATCTCTTCGTCGCCGCTGCCCGTTATCATAACGATGGGTGTGCCCTCTGCCTCCCCGAACAGATCGAACGCCGTGCCGTCGCCCAACAAGTAATCTACAACCAGGGCATCGAATCGCTCTGCTGCCAGGGCAACTTTGGCCTCTGCAATAGATCCGGCAATGGCATAATCATAGAGCAAATTCTGGCGCTTGACAAAACGCTCAAAGGCCATCTGATCGA
>JAAEPW010000621.1 GCA_024232355.1 Chloroflexota bacterium
GTCCCTGTTTGGGTGCGCTTGATGCGCATTGACGACAACTTTGCCGCTTATTACTCTTATGACGGCTCGAGTTGGTCTCTAGGAGGCACAGTGACGGTTGATCTCCCGAACACGTTGTTGATCGGCATCGCCGGCGCTTCTTACTCTAGCAGTTCTTCTACGGGGAATGTGGACGATTTCGAAGTCTGCCCGATTGACGCGGAAGCAACCTCATGCCAGGAAAACAGCGATGACTTTGAAGGAGACGGCAGCGTTACATGGAGTGACGTTGACGTCGGCACGACTGCGCCTGGCAGCAGCTCGCGCAGCGGCGGCGTGATGACCGTGTCGGGAAACGGAGGGTCTCTGTGGGGTTCGGATAACTTTCACTATACCTATCAACAAGTCAGTGGCAACTTTATAGCGACGCTCAAGATCAATTCTGGCCCCACTCTCTCGGGCTGGTCAAAAGGCGGCCTCATGGTGCGGGGCGGCACCGATACGCAAGGCGCTCGGGTCATGATTATGAAGAGCCGCTCCAATGGCGTGCAGTTTGGCGTTCGCCGCTACGACGGCGGCCCTGCGGAGCGTTTTGGATCCGATACTGGAAGTGGCGCTCTGCCCGTTTGGGCGCGGATCGTGCGCATCGGTGATGCCTTTTCAGCTTATTATTCCACCAATGGCACCTCCTGGACCTATGCTGGCTCGACGACAGTTGACCTGCCCGAGGATGTTATGATCGGCATGGGGGTTTCATCTTATAGCTCGGGCAATCTAGACAATGGTGAATTTGACGATTTCCTCTTCTGCTCAACCGAAGGCGGCGGCATCGAAGCCCCTCCGCCTCCGCCCCTTGAAAAGCCGCCCGGTCTGAAAGAGTGCGTGCAAACCATCGAGATAGGTGACTTTGAGGCAAGCACCATTTACCCTGTACCGTGGATGTATAACGCGGACACCCGGCATGCTTTTGATCACAAACACTCGGGCAACTTTTCGTTGAACTTTCGAGCCAGTCGCGGCCCGCTTCCAGTTCGTCAACACTTGAACCCGTGGGCATACCAGACTGTATCGGTGCCGGACGGGCTGCTTCCGCAGACCACGGGCACCCTCAGCTTTTGGCAATACGTGTTGCCAGACCCAGAGGATGACGTGCGTGATCCCGATGACTATTTTTACCTGGCTGTTCAGGATTCAGATGGGGTGACGGAAACCGAGGGCATTCTCCTGGCCCAAGGCACCACCGACACGCCCGAGTTTCAACAGAACGTCATCAGTGTAGAGACGCACCTGGCAGGCGGCAGCCTCGTGCATCTCGCCGGGCAAGATATTCGGCTCAAATTCTATGGTGTACACGATGGGCAAGATAGCGGTACGTATTTCTACATTGACAACGTGCGTTTTGACATTTGCACGATACAGACGATTCCTGCCGACATCCCCGACACGGCCTCTATTGGCGGGCTTGTCGAAGTATTGTTGGCCGGTACGCCGACCAAGATGCCCGGCGTCCAAATGTGGGCCTTTGCCCCTGGCGGAGAGCTATACCGCACTCAGTCCATCCACAACAGCATTTATCACTTTTACAACATTCCACCGGGGATATACACAATCTATGCTGAAGTGTGGGTGGGAGGTCACCTTTACACGGTTATGACCGAAGTCGAGGTGGGCGCCAACGAGCGCAACTATTCTGCACACTTGCTGCTGGAGTAGGGGCGTAACGATGCAAGAAGTTGAGAGGAGCAAGGGGATGGAAAAACGGGTGGGACGGTGGCGAGCGGTGGCCGCGTGGGTCGGGTTGGGATTGCTCGCGGTCATGGTCGTCGTGGTCAGTGCTTCCACTACAGCACCCCAGCAGGCCAATCCACGCTACAAGAGGCAACTGTCGGGGCCGGCCAAGTTTGGGGCCTATCCTGACCTCGCCGCCGGCGAGGGTGGGCTCGTCGTCGCCGTGTGGACGCAGGGGCCTGGGACTCACCTTGCAAGGCACTTTGGACCGGTCAAACTGGGTTGGATTTCCGACAGCACCGCAGGTTGGGAAACGATAACGCTTGATGCTGGTCCTGCGAACGACGTCGCCGTGGCCGTGGTAGGTTCGACGGCCTATATCGCCTGGGTCCATCACAGCGACTTGCCCAAAGACGTGTACTATGTATCCTGTGACTTGTCGCAGGTTTCGCCATCGTGCGCCTCTAAAGAGCAGGTAGCTGAAGGGGGAGCAGGAGGCACGGTTAGCCAGGTCTCACAGGTTGACCTGGCTTTGGATCAGAACGGCACAGTACACA
>JAAEPW010000622.1 GCA_024232355.1 Chloroflexota bacterium
ATGTATGCTGACCGCACTCCAATGTCAATTATTAAGTGTAATTTGGATTTTAGCAACTGGGGTACGGCTGGCGCTCGGTGGCCATGCAGGGACGTGGGCGCGCAACTGTTGGCAGCCGGTGACATAGAGAATATTCTTGCGGAACGACGATTTTTACCCTCGGAGGAGATAGCGGCTTCCGGTGGAGTTCAGGGAGAGTTGGGTGACCGAGGGCGATGCAATGCAGAGTGGGACGGCGTTGGGCCATCAGAATCTCAGTGCGAGATGAATGGCGAGGTTTATCAGCTGGGCAGTATGCAGGCGGTGGTGGCAGATGCGCATGCGCGTGGCGCTCAGCGGGGAGCTGGAGTTCCATGGGCTGCGAAGGTGCTGGGCGGTGGAGCTGTGGGCTCAAAGGGTGAGCCGTACCAGAGTGATGGTCTGGGGGCACCGTTGGCAATGGGGTGGCACGATGGTGGCAGAAGGGCAGGCGTCCAGTACAGCACAGGTGGTGCGATTCCCGCTCAAGGCATTGGATGATGGACAGCAGCGATGGCCTCACCAGTTCAGTAGTTGGGTGGTTGGTTTTAACGAGACAGCAAGTGGTTTTAATGAGTAAATCTTACCAGCCTGCACAATTCCGACACTGATGCACGGCAATGTTCCATTGGAGGAAATCAGTAGAGA
>JAAEPW010000623.1 GCA_024232355.1 Chloroflexota bacterium
CGTCACCGGCCGGCGCGCGATCTATCGCGACAGCGCCTTGGTGGCTGAAGATATCTCACCGGCACACTTTCAAGCCCCAAGTCAAGCGTTTGCGATTGGCAAAGGTCTGAACCTGGAGTACTTTGAGGGTGCATTGGACGAAGTGCGTATCTATAACGATGCCCTCGCCCTCGAGGAGATTCAGGCCTTGTACAATTGGCAGAGCGCCATCTTTGCCACCTGGAACTATAGCCTGCCCAAAGGTCTCGAAGGGCCATACCACGTTGATCTGCGCAGCGTCGACCGCTTTAGCCATACCCACACGATCCCCAATGTGTGGACGGGAGAAATTGATACTCTGGCCCCACGAGCCAGCCTGACCTATAATGATCTGGGCGACAACACCATTCAAGTGCAATGCACGGCCCAAGATTATAACCTGGCAAAAGATGGCTTTGTCTGTCCCACGGGCAACAGCCAACTTGGGCGTGAAAACCAGTCTGCCGGTTGGTACACGGCCATCTTTAGTCAGACCAAGCTCTACCGTCTCTCCACCCCCTTACAGACCGTTCAAGGCGCGAGCAACAGTATGACGGCCTGTGACCTGTCCGGCAACTGTACGATGCTCACAGCCGCTCAGAACAGACCTCTGCGCCTGGCACCGACAGCGGTGGGTTTGAGCCTCATCTTGACCCCCACGACACACACTGTCTTGACCAGTACAGACCCTATCAGCATCGCGGGCTATGCCCTGGCGCAGAATTACCTCCAGGACCTCAACCTGACTGTTAACGCTAGCACAGTGTATACCGAAACCTACCCCTCCAGCACGCTCACCGAAACCGTGTGGGAGACCAGTTGGACACCACCCGCCCAAGGTGCTTTTGTCCTGCAAGCAACGATCACGGATAGCCTGGGCACTGCCATCACCGATACGGCGGACAATATCCTGTACGTGGACACTACGCCACCGCTGATCAGCCTGACCACCACTTTGATCACGGAACAGAATTTTGACCAGCACGGCTATATCAGCTTGAGCGGCCTGGTCACAGAAGCGGTGGGCTTGCAACGTTTGCAAGCACAGGTAGAAACCGTTTATACGATTTCGCTCCCGTCCGACGCCTGGCAGGACATTGTTCTGCCGAGTGGGGCAGCCTGGAAAGGCGCGGTCCACTCCGGATCGCCCAAACCACCCGACGGGCAGCTCATTACCCTTACCCTGCGAGCCATCGACGTGGCCGGGCAGGCCGCGACCATCAGCCGCACCATCCTGGCCGATGCCGCGCCGCCCGCGCCGGTCACCGTAACGCTGGCGTATACCAACGA
>JAAEPW010000624.1 GCA_024232355.1 Chloroflexota bacterium
AACTATAAATCAAAATCAGTCGTGAATGATCGGCGCAAGGTGTAGCGCACCGATCTATATTCACGGTAGTGGGTGGTATCGGGAACCAGTTCTTCCAATTTGAGGAACACTGGCTGCTCGTTCGCCTGATCCGCTTCACGGCTGAGCACAAAGCGCACCGGAACCTCGCGTTCGCGGGCGTTTTCAGACTTGAAATCAAAGATGAGGTCGTGCCGGTCGGATATCAGCTCGCCGCTTTGGGTATAGATGCCGGCGCGGAGTTTCCGGGCCTGGCGTTTGGCCGACATCGGCTGGTCTTGGTAGAGGGCCACAGAAAGCTGCCCGGTTGAGATGGTGGATGATGGGCTGCGCAGGATGTCGACCTCTACTTGTACAATATCGCTGCTCCGTTTCTTGTGGATGCGGATGACGGGCACCACCACCTCTTGCAAGGCGGCTCCCCCGTGCACGTAGCGGCTGCCCGCCCCTTGCAAGCGCAGGCGATTGATCGATTTGGGGATGAGTATCTCGGGCTGGGTGTACCCCTCCACCGGGGAGACAATGCCCAGGCGGGTATAGTGGTTCACGTCCATAAAGCGCAGGGCGCAAAAGCGGTTGAACCAGGTGTAGGCCGCGGCATCGATCACCGCCTCTGGCGACGCGACCCTGATCTGGCGTTCGAGTTCCTCCACGGCCTTTTCCTGCTCGCGGATCTCGACGCTGTCGGTGCGCTGCACCTGGGCCAGGCGGGCGGCGACCTGCTCCCGCAGTTGGCGGCGGGCGTCTTGGGCAAATTGTTTTAATGCTCTAGTGTCCATAGGGTAATCCTTGGCGGTTGTGAGTTGGTGGGAAAAGTGTCGGTTATGGAAAACCGACCACATCTTGTAGGGCGCGTTTCCATACGCGCCGTTTTTCAATCGCTGCCCGGCAGCCAGTTCTCTTGTTTCAGGGCGGCGATGGCTTCAAAGTCTCGATCACAGGTCAGCAAGGTGAGGTCGTGGCGCAGGGCCACAGCCGCAATCAGGGCATCGACCGTGGCCAGTTGCCAGCCCCGGCGGCGGAGTTGGATCTGCAAGCTTGCCGCCCGTTTAGCGTCGGCTTCATCGGGCATATAACACTCAAAGTTGGGCCGAAGCCGCTGCCACTCGGCCTGATTTTGCCCGGCCCTGGGCAACAGCCCAATGCCAAACAACATCTCGACCAGAACCGGAACGGTGATGGCAAAGGCATGCCCGGCCTGTAACGCTTCCAGAACCCGATGTCGCAGAGGATGGTCAAGGGTAACCAGCGGCGACAGGTGATTCGTGTCAAGCAGGTACTGGGCCATCAACCACGGCCCTCAGCAATGTCATCGGCCCGATCAATCGCCTTCATTTCAGCTTCTATGGCATTCCATTGCCGCGTCCAGGTTTCAAGGTCAAAGTCTGGGTCCTCTGGCGCGTCTTGCAATGCCTCGGCCAGCGAGCCGGTGGCGGGCCGGATGGCCGCCGGATTGGGCGGGGTGGCTTTGATCCGTTCAACCAGGGCTATCAAGTCCGGGTCGTTGCGAATGGCTTCCAGGTCTACCGCTGGCGCTGTTTGCCCTCTGGCTTGGGCCAGCAACTGTTCGTAATGTTCATAGCCTATCAGCACCGCCCGCGGACGACCATGCTGAGTGATGTAAATAGCATTGTTTTGTTGTTGGATTTCTTTGATGGTCTGGCTCACATTGCGCCGCAAATCGCTAACGGGCATTATTCTGGTGCTCATTTCGTACCTCCTTTTGTACAAAATTTGCTACCATCAGTATAGCACGATTGTTGATTTTTAGCTACCTTTTGAATATGGTCAACAATATGGTGTATTCAAGATGCAGGATCCACGAGGTGGAGCTTGGGCGAGATGGGCAGCCTGGTCGTCTCGCCCCCCATCCTGCCCCGCTACGAGATCGGCGATATGATCCTCGCCTTCCGCTCACCCTATTTCTGCTGCATTGGCCGCGACCGGTG
>JAAEPW010000625.1 GCA_024232355.1 Chloroflexota bacterium
CAAAAGCAAAGGCCGCGCTAACAAAGGCTTCCACTCGACTGCGCTAGCAGTGGCAATTTCAACTGCTCCACGCGCATTGTGGTTCATTGGCTGGCAATGGTTCGACCCCGCATCCGCGCAGCGGGTGAAGCCAACCGTTAGCGAGCAAACGCAACTCGTATTTGCACTCATTCAAGGACCTTGACGAAAAATGTTGCCAGAACACGAAAGTAAAGACCCAACTAAGGTGAAACAGCTTTCAGTATGGAACCCACTGGATCATCTGCGCCTACTGTGGTGGGTGCTGGTGACCCCGCAACGGCTGCTGGCCTACCGGGAGACCTTTGGAGAAAATGCCGAACGCAGCGTGGGTAGGTGGCTGGTCAGTACGCTTGTCTATCTGCCAATCTTTATCGTTACCTTGGCCCTGGGGCTGAGAATATTACCTCGCGCGGAGAAGGCCTTCTCGCCCACTCTGTGCCTGTGGATGAGTGTGGGGCTGACCATAGCCTGGGTGCTAACCAGTCAGTCGGACCCGGAGAGTGGGTGTTTGACGGGCGTTGGGGGCATCGTTATGCTCGCTGTCATAGACGTTGCGGTATCCATCGCGGTGTCTCTTGTTGTGGCTGGTGTGGAAGTTGGAATGATGGGCATCACGGCGCTCCTCGTGGCTTTCTCTGCGGCAGTTAGCTCGGCACGCATCTTGGCGTTCGACGCAAGGTTTGGTGTGGTCAACTTGTTGGGCACCTCTGGTGTCGCTTTAGCACTTTCTTTAGGGTTTATGGGGGGATTTGGCTTGATGGGCATGGGCGGTGGAGACGTTTCGGAATTCATTGTAGTATTAATGGTATTCCTCACGATGTCCAGTGTGGTGTCCATAGTTGCGGGTGTCATAGAGAAGACCGTGGAAAAGAGCCTCAAAACCGCCAGACCCTCTCGTCTAGCGCAAGGTGCCCTTGGAGCGATACTGCTAGTTCATGCCTTTCTTGTCTGGTTCAGTTTTTTTGGCGGCTGGCGGGTGTTTGTGTGAGAGAGGGCCAAATTACTTCAAAGGGTAAAGGCCCGCTAACAATGCTTCCACCCGACTGGACTATCTCGCACGATTTCGACTGTTTCACGCGCTTTCGGTGAGTGCTGTAGCAAAAGCTCTTGCCCGCACTCGTCCAGCGGGTGAAGCCAGCCGTTAGCCACCAGATAAAAATATGTATGATAATAAAACTGTCATTGAGCTAATCGAAACAAGATTCCCTAGCCTATCAGAAGATCTGCATGATGAAACTTGGGACGGTTTACTGCATCTCCAAATTGCAGTTTTTTCACGTTTTGCCCAATCTGTTATTGATGATGGCAACAAAGAAGTTTGGAAGGAAATATCTCAAACATTTTGGGAAATTTGGCAGAGATGTACACCAGAAGTAGAAAATGCTCTAAATGTATCGTTCTTGGAGCATTTGAACTTGACTGATCAGAAAAAGAAAAGATCATGGGCATATCAATCAATGCATCCTGCAATGCGCAAGGCCTGGGATGAAATGGAAGAATACAATCGGAAATTGCATGGTGGCTAACTGCCATTCCACCCGACCGCGCTATGCGCGTGCAAATCGGCGGCTCCGTGGTCTGAGACGGTGGTTTCTGGATAAGTCTCTCACGCTAGAGCCGCGTGGCGGGTGAATTCAACGTTAGGCGCGACAAACGGAGATATTAAATGCGTACATGCATATTCTGTCAAGAACAAGCATCAAGTAAAGAGGACATCTGGCCACAATGGTTGACCAAGCGGTTTCCTCTGTCCAATGCTTCACGTATGGAAGCAGAACGTGGTGGCCATAAACTCGGCACATGGCAGATTAATACGCCGCAACTGCTACTGTCAAAATGTGTCTGCAGAAACTGCAACAACGGATGGATGAGCCAACTTGAGCAAGAGATGAAACCAATTGTGGATTCCATACTCGACGAACGGCTAAAAGTCTTGGACGTTTCCTCGCAAGCAGTGATTGCCGTCTGGGCAACTAAGACAGCTATGGTTCTTGAAACTCTCTATCCCAAGAGAGAATTTTTCTATTCTGAAATTGAACGTCAATGTATGCACGCTGTTTCGGCCATTCCAGAGCGCACATCCATATGGATTGCTCAATGTGTTAACCAACCAAACATCTACAGCGCAGGAAAGGATCTCCAAACTGCATCGGGAGACAGCGAGGCAAAGGCATATGTCACTACAATGGCCTTCGGTTCTTTGGCTTTCCAAGTTGTATCAATAAGAAGTTCAGCCAATCTTTCCAGAGAAATTCCAATAACGTACGATTTGCGGGAGGGGCCGTGGGATGAGGTTCTTTTACAAGTGTGGCCGCTAATCCTACACTCACAACAGTGGCCGCCAAGCCAAGGGCTTAATGGTGAATTGGGACTGGAAGCACTTACTGACCGTTTAAAAGTCCCCTAACCAAGGAGTAGAACTGAGCAGTTGTGGGGCTATGTGGCGGGGTGGCGTCAGTCACAGTATTGTGCCTAACAAGCGCATCAACCCGACGCGGCTGGTGCCGCTGTAAGCGGCGGTGAAACGCGCTTTGGAGCTAGCTTTTTGGCGAGGGTGCTTGCCACGCGCCCGCCCGCCGCTTAGCTCGGGGCCGTTAGCCCGCCTTGTGGAGTAGGTATTTTTTTCCTATGCGGTGAGGTATCGAGAGCCGGTCGGGGGGGGGGGGGG
>JAAEPW010000626.1 GCA_024232355.1 Chloroflexota bacterium
AGTTTCACCATCTTTGACTTCACATTCTCATCGGCCAGTCTCGTGAACTTTGACGCAAAAACTGCCCTACACTAGGGCAGTTTCACTATCTTTGACCTTGTGTCAGGCAGTCCCACTATCTCTGACTCCCAGTACCATTATCTTTGACTCTGGAGGTTATTTGGGCCTCCACAGTACCATTATCTTTGACTCCCTACAAGGCGTTGTACTAGTCACCATTCGGCGATTGCTGACGGCATCGTGGGTACAAGTGACGACTTTGCCATTGAGGCAGGTCAGGGGGATACAGTTACTTGTCAAATTGTAACTGTATCCCCCTCAGTAGAGTTCGTGGCGACGAGATAGTTAGTGCGATATCATTGCATAGATTCAGTATCCGCCTCCGAAACCGTGCCACTCGCTCATATCTTGTTCAGTAATCCCATCCAGCACGCTTGTGCATAAGCCCGCTAGGTAGTTGTTACTTAACGCTTCTTGCATCGAAACTGGAGGATAGTAGCAGAACGCCGTCACTTTCATCTCTGGGCAAATGCAACCAGGACCGCTCATAGGTACCAACATCAAAAACCAAAGACCCTGACTGGGGTACAGTAAATGTATAGGAGAATTCATCACAGGCGCAGTTGGAGGTTCCCACTCATCACAAGAGGAACAACCCGTGCCACCTTTGCTGACTATGTAGAGTCTCTCTGGGTTGCCGAATTGCTCTACTAGGGTTCCGATGGAATAGTAGAACTCTATGTTACCATCAATCCTCTCGAGAACATTATTTTCAAAGAGCCCAAACACTCCCCCTCTTGTACTTGGCAAGGGATAAACAATGAACCATGTAGGGCCTTCATCGATATTGTACATCCGTTCATTGTTGCGCAACTGTTCCATAACCTGTGCAGCCTCCTGGCGAGTTGATGTACCAGGGGTCAAGCCTTGCCAACAAGGCGGTTTACAGGGAATACCATAGGCCAAACCAGGCTCTACTACTGTCGGAATTGGCGTGCTGGTTGGGTCCGGTGGCTCAGTCACTGGCAAAGACAACGTAGCAGACGGGACTGCAATCTCTTCCCTCGTACACGAGACTGCAAGGAACATCATAATAACTGTCACAAGCACTATTGTTCTATTGCGTGATTTCATAATCTCCTTCACGGTGTCAATGGCTTGAGGCAATTTCCGGTAAACCTGCATTGCAACCAGTCGTAGCGATCATACACTTGAATTGTACCCGTTTGGCTGGGCTGGTTTGTACTTGCATCTAGCATCAACTGGTCTGCTCCAGATGTCCACGGATAGCGGTCGAGTCCACGCCCCCAGTCATCTGTCCATGCTCGGTTTTCATCATATTGGTTCCAAAAGTATATCTTTACTGCCTCCGCAAGATCTTCTCCATCAGAACCAGAATCAGCAGCATACCCAGTGGCCTCTTCTCCCCATTCTCGCGTTATCCAATTAAGCATTTGTGTTCTTAGTTCATATCCGTGGGCATGATCCCAATAATGAGTCATTTCGTGACCAAGAGTTGCCCTTTGCCGAAATGTACCCAGAGTAAACCAATGGTCAAACACCGTGATATTTGGTCTAGCAGAGTCTGCAGCTACCTCATCACCATAACTGCTAACAGGCTCTCGAAAAAGCCTAATGGGATTGCTAACAGAAACCCCTAATTCGCTCAGAGCTACACCCGGATCGCCAAAACCATCTAATCCTCCAAATTTGTCCTCAACAACAGTATTCAGGGCATTCAATACTAACCGCTTTTCTTTGTCTGACCACGTCTGCGCCTGTGGACGAGTAGGATGTGGACTACCGGCAGGTGGATCAACAAAGACTGCATGCTCGCCTAGCCCTTTCCAAAATGGCGTAAGAATTTCTGGCAATGGTGTCGGCGTTGGTAATGGTGATGGTGGCAGTGGCAACGGCGTGCATGTTGGTGTTGGTGATGGGGTGTCACCCCCTCCACCACACGCTGTCAACACTCCGCTCATACCCACGAGCAATACCAAAACCACATACCACGGGAACCCGCGCCGTTTCTTCTTTTGCCCCTTCCACGATTGTACCACCATCAGTGGCATAAGCGCAAGCCATATCCCCAGCATCGGGTCAAAGTAGCGTCCGCCCTTGTGAATCAGCCCGGTGGACCAATCGTAGACGCCGCCACAGATGAGGTGGCTCACTGGCCCCTCCGGCCCTTCCAGCACCACGCCATTGGGGTCGAACAGCCAGCCGCTCGTCACTTCGCCTTGCTCGTCCGCGCCCTGGCGCACGTAGCCGGTGGCGTCGTTCAGGTAGTAGAGCCAGGCGTCATCGCGGAGCTCGCCCAGGCAGTCGTAGCCGTAGAGGTAGTGCATGGTGGCGTCACCGGTGGTCTCAGCCAGGACGCGGTTACCGGCGGCGTAATCCAAAGTGGTAGTGACCCATTAGGATGCGGATAATTGACAAGGGAGGAAAGATGAAGTAAAGTCATTCGAAAGGATCGGGGGGGGGGCGAATGATAATACAGGGCACTGTCCTGTACGGACAGTACAG
>JAAEPW010000627.1 GCA_024232355.1 Chloroflexota bacterium
CGAGATAAATACCAGCGGCCAAGTCGGGGAGGCAGCACTTGCAGGGCATGCGGCCAAGAGGGACACTTTGCGCGCAACTGCAACAAGACAGCACCACCCGACACTACCTGTTATAGTTGTGGGCAAGAAGGGCATTTCGCGCGTGAATGTACACAAACAAACATGCGCGGACGCGGAGGTTCCAATCGAGGCGGTGGTGGACGTGGCGCTCAGCGCTCCTACTACCCATCGGATCAGCAGCAGAGACGGTTCATTCCTACTTGTTGGCGTTGCGACCGGGTTGGCCATTACGCTAACCAGTGCTATAGTCCCCCGGCTTTGTTGCAGGATGCTCACGGTCGGAATGGAGCAGTGGAGAATTGGTGCGGGTTTTGTCACCAGACGACGCACCTGTCGATCAACTGCCCCACCAAGCCGACACCGCAGCAACAGATGCGTCAGCCGCCAAATGCCCCAGCGGCAGCTGTAGTGGCAGGGCCGCCGGGACCCCAGCAAGGAAATCTGGAGTGTTTGCAGAACCCGGGCCAGGTACCAGGTATGGCGCCGGGGCTGATCCACGAACAGTGCAACATTGAAGGAGTCAATGTCAGAGCGATCGCAGACAGCGGCGCAGCTGCGTCTGTGGTCACGCGGGAATTCGCCTACAGCGTCTACAAGCAAGGAGATGCGACGTGGCGTGAAGGAGCGTCGAACCTGCTTAGTTTGCACGGTTTTGGCGGCATCCGCGTTCCACTCTGCGAGACCTACTTTGCTGCGCAGGTGAGAGCGTTCGACACCGTGTTTGATCAGGTGTTCTTTGTAGTCGACAAGGCCGTTCACATGGCTTTGTTGGGCTTGCCAGCGCTGATGGCTGCCGGTGTTCGCTTTCTGACGGTCACCGGGCGAGATGTCATGCCAGACTTCAAGAAGGCGCTCACATTAGACGTTACGTCCTATCAGCGCGAAGCGGCAGAATCGCTCAACAGCCTGGCGGACTTGATGCGTCACGACCCAGACTCGATGGATCCGGCAGAGGCCTGGCAGAGATTGGGCTTAAGCGAATTCGGTCCGCAACTCAACTTGCTGACTGAACTGATTCAAGAGGATCCGCCCCAGGAGCCCGTGCTCGAAGTGGTGGCCGATCAGGACGATGAAGATGATGAGCCGCCTGGGTTGATCCCAATTCCGGAAGAAGAATGGGCAGCAGCAGCGCCTTCTATGGGTGCTGCCGCTGATCGAGAGAGACTTGCGGCATGGTACGTCGCCCAACAGGCAGAATGCGATCAGGGATCTCAGTCTGCACCGTTCAGTCCGGAGCAGTTAGCGCGAATTCGTCGCACGGAACTGACGAATTCTCTGATTGCCATGGGTCATGGACAGCTCAGTGAAGAAGTGCAGGTAGATGACGAGTGGCAGACTACTTTTCAGTCGCCTAAACAGGAGGTTTCGGCGACTGATGCGGAATGTGGCTCCAACACTGATTCGGACGATCCAAACGCCCCAATCGGGTTGTTCGGATTGCACAGTTCGGCGTCTTGTTTGGTAACGACCAGAAAATTCACGCTGTGGCCACACACTCGAACTTATGTGGAGTGCCAAGTGATCTGCCCAGGTGCCACTGAAGGTGATTTGTATCTGTGCGAGGCGCTGCTCGACAAGGATTGGCTCACAGCGGAAGGCCTGGTTGAA
>JAAEPW010000628.1 GCA_024232355.1 Chloroflexota bacterium
CCCAATGTGCAGGCGCCTTTATTCTGCTATCAGCTGGAGTCCGCGATGCGCATGCCGGTGGTCATTCAGAGTGTTCTGAACGACGCCCGAAAGCACAACCGACTGGCGCAACAGATGGCTGCCTGGATCAAGATGAATGAACGGGGCCTTATGCAGCATTATGCACAAGATCTCGAGAAGAAATGCGGCACTGGGACCATCCTGTTTGCCAAAGGAGATTTGTACCAGCTGATCAAGAATGCGGGAGGCTTCGAACAGCAATCCACGCTCTGGGATTCGCCGTATAACCTACAGCGAATGGCCGAAATGCAGAACGACGTGCTGACACGCCACATGCAGCTGGGCGCTCTCAACCAACTGTATGGTGGATTGGTGACTAGCCAATACGTCATGCCGGGTGGAATCGGATCGGCAGGGCAGCCGAGAAAGTTCTATGTGCCGCTGCCCCAACTGACGACGTTGGTGCGCTACACTGACGAAGATGTCGACGCCATGGTCGATGACACTTCAAGTTGGGAATGCCCCGACTTGAGTTGGGACAGTACATGATCGGTGTTGGGGGCGACGTGGACCTGACCAAAGTGGGAAGACAGATGTTGCAGTCCCGAGAGCGGGGAATGCAACGGATGGAGCCATCAACGGGCCGAAGAGGCGTGATGATGATGCTGGACCAGATC
>JAAEPW010000629.1 GCA_024232355.1 Chloroflexota bacterium
CTTCCTCTATCCTCGTAAAGTACTCGTGGTAGAATGTGTGTGCCCAGGATTCCTCCAGACGTTCCAACTGCTTTTCTGGCAGTGCATCAATGCTGCTAAATAGGTGCATTTGCTGATGTTGATCGTTCTTTCTGAACATTGACTTACCTCGGCCTTTGGGATGCTCCTACTATACCATACTCGCATGTGCGTGTAAAGCCCCCCTTTTTTCAGGGGAGTCATGTATTGCTTATCCTCTTTACGCTATCCCAATCTACATACGGCCACTTGGAAACCCCGCTGCTGGTTGAACTTGCGCAGTTCCGCAAATCTGGTACAATCGCGTCGTAGTTGAATCTGGTTCGAATGGGGGGTTCTCCCCATTGCTTATTAGGGAAATACCCCACGATACTCATATACTCAGAGGCAATGTGTATGACCAAAATCACCAGGCGCGACTTTATCAAGTTAGCAGGAATAAGTGCGGCAGCAGCTAGCCTTTCAAGCTGTCTTGGACAACCTTCCTTAAACACCCAAACACACCCCAACACTTCAGAAATACCTTTCAACACCCAAAGCGACTGGATACCCACTATATGCCGTATCTGCCCAGCAGGCTGCGGTGTGCGGGCACGGACTGTCGGTGGACGAGTAGTCAAAATTGATGGCAATCCCTACCACCCCCTCAATCAAGGTAAAGTTTGCCCTCGAGCACAAGCCGCCCTTCAAGTGCTCTATGATCCAGACCGGATCCAGAGCCCTTTGAAACGCGTTGGGGAGCGAGGGCAAGGAGGTTGGGAACCCATATCGTGGGAAAAAGCCCTCGCCGAGGTGACCGGTCATATGGGGGGTCTACAAGAGCGAAAACAATCTCACACACTCCTCTTCTTACATGATGCGCCTCCTGGTCATATGCACGAATTGATCAATCGCTTTTGCCAAGCTTTTGGCTCACCCAATGCAATCACCACTGATGGCCTGGACACAGAACGATTAACCAACCTCCTTACCCAAGGTTGGTTCGATCTAGCCGCTCACAACTGGGAAGAAACCGCCTATGTCTTGTTCTTTGGTGGCTCCTTTCTGGAAGACTGGCAACCCCAAGTTCATATGCTGCGAGGCTACTCATATATGCGGCGTGGCCGACCCGACCGGCGCGCACGATTGGTACAAATTGGCCCGCGCTTTTCTGTCTCTGCCGCCAAGGCTGATGAGTGGATCCCCGTGCTCCCAGGGCGCCAAGGGGCGCTGGCTCTAGGAATGGCTCACGTTATCATTCGTGAACGACTTTACGACCACGCATTCATCGCCGAGCACAGTGAGGATTTTGATGATTTTGCCGCGATGGTGCTAGACCAATACACACCAGATGCCGCAGCAGGGATGACGGGTATACCCGTCGAGATGATTAGTCGATTGGCTCGCGAGTTTGCCGGGAGCCGACCCGCTGTAGCCGTCGCCGGGCGCGGGCTGGGAGAAGGCACCAACGATCTATTCAATCACATCGCCGTCCACGCTCTTAACGCACTGGTCGGCAGTGTGGACATTCCTGGAGGGGTCCTCCAGCCCCGACAACCACCTTTCACCAAGTGGGAGTCACCTCTGCCAGAGGAGTCTCCCTACCCTCGGTTGAATGGAACCGGCCTGTCGGAAGACATTGTAGATGGTGGCCCTTATGCCCCCCAGGCTCTCTTTTTCTATGAAACCAACCCTCTTTTTGATGGAGTCGGTTTGGATCTCTGGCGTGGGGCATTCCACAGTATTCCGTTTATCGTCAGCTTTTCTTCTTTTAAGGATGAAAGCACCCTTTATGCAGATCTAGTATTGCCCAACCATACTTTTTTGGAGCGATGGGTGGATGGAATACCACCAGGCGGGTTGGGTACGCCCACTTTTGGCATAGGACAACCCGTAACCGAAGCACTCTACAGCACCCGTCACACCGGAGATGTGCTCCTAGAATTGGCACACACAATTGGCGGTTCTATGGACGATCTGTTGCCATGGCAAAATTATGAGGAATTGCTTCGCTTCCGAACTGAGGGACTCTATGAGGCAAGCGGATCTATTCAGGCTAGTTACTTCAACCAATTCTGGACCGAATTGCTAGAGCAAGGTGTATGGACCGGTAATCCCTATGCCTTTGGTGAATGGGAACAAGTCTTGTCAACTCCCTCGGGTCGATTCCAGTTTCAGTTGCATCGATTGAAGGAAATGCCAGTTGAGCATAGTGCAAGTTCGGATGATCTCGAGTTGCCACATTACGCAGGTGACAAAGCAGAATATCCCCTTCACCTGATTCCCTACCAAGTCATCACCGACGCTGGCTGCCGAGCTCCTAACGCCCCGCTCCTATGGGAGATGTATGGCCTGCATATTAAGGAGATGTGGCAAAACTGGGTAGAGATCAACCCAGAGACAGCCCACGAATTGGGTATTGAGGACAAAGATCAAGTATGGGTCGAATCACCACAAGGACGTATCCGGCTCAAGGCCCGGGTTTATGAGGGAGCTATGCTTGATGCAGTCAACATCCCTCTAGGCGGAGGGCACACGGCCGGTGGACGCTGGGCCACCCAGGTTGGCGGGGGAAACGTGGCCGAACTCATCGTCCCCCAGACTGATCCGTTGAGTGGCAGTGTCGCATGGTGCAGCACGCGCGTCAAGGTCTATAAGGAATAAAAAATGAATCAATGAACAACACTCGGTTCATTGATTCATTGGAGGTCACAATGCCCCGTTGGGGAATGGTCATTGATTTGGACAAGTGTACTGGTTGCCAGTCCTGCACAGCAGCGTGCCGGGCAGAGAACAATGTGCCCTTTGCCGGACCAGAGCAGGCAGAGATGGGCCGGCCAATATTCTACAACGAGGTGTTGGAACAGGAAGTCCATGGACATTACCCCTTCCTGACAACCCAGTTCGTCCCCCGCCCCTGTATGCACTGCGAAAACCCGCCCTGCGTCAAGGTCTGTCCAGTGGCGGCAACCTATCAGACAGAAGACGGGTTAGTGCTGATGAACCACGACCGTTGTATCGGCTGTCGCTTGTGCACTACGGCTTGCCCCTATGGCGTGCGTTACTTTAACTGGTCCAAGCCTCAGTTTCCATCACCATTGGATCAGGCACTCAACCCCGATGTACGGGTGCGTCCCAAGGGCGTGGTGGAAAAATGCACCTTTTGCGTTCACCGCCTGCGGACAGCACAGGCGCGTGCGGAAGAGGAGGGACGAGAACTGAGTGACGCAGAGGCCGTGCTCCTGACAGCTTGCAATCAAGCCTGTCCTGCCTCAGCCCGCTACTTTGGCGATCTAGAAGAACCAAAGAGCAACGTCTCACGGCTGTCTCGCAGCAAGCGCGCCCTTCAACTATTCGAGGAACTAGGCACCGAACCCAGTGTCTACTATCTACAGGGCGAGTAGGAAATAACAATGTTAAAGCGAACGCAGATTACGTCAATCCAAAGACAAAAAAGAGAAACGTCGCTAGGTGAGCTTCAGTCTC
>JAAEPW010000630.1 GCA_024232355.1 Chloroflexota bacterium
TCCATACATAGTCACGCCAGAGATGACGACCGTCGGAATCCCCTCGTGGATATACATCACGCGGCTAATTCCGTTGGCGTTGATAAAGGTGTTCTGCGGACCGTTGCCCCAGATGGTGAAGGCAAGGATGGACAGGACGACCAAGTCACCACGCTGTGGGTAGGAGCCTCCGGTGGTGAGGGACAGGATGTAGGTGCCGCTTTCCAACTCGATGGTGTTTTCCTGGCTGTTCCCATTGGCGGCGATGATGGCCTCCCGCAGCGAGCAGTCGGCGTCACAGACGCCATCGGCGCTATCGGTGAATTTGGTCACCGTGAGATTGGCCTCGGGAGCGGCGACTACGAAGGTCGACGCTAATAACCAAAGCAGGGCCAGGGTTAGCCCCAGGCCCAAAGCAAAGACTGCCAATAATTTCTTAATGTGCATGCGTATTCATCCTCCCTACTATTAGTAGACATCTAGCACGACTTGTCGGATCCGCGGGACGAATCTTGACAGACGTCTCTGCGCCCGGTTGCAGCCTCGATCCCGTCGCTCAGAAGCGCAGTCGTCGCTCAAAAACGCAGTCGTCACTCTGAAATCTGTAAATGTGCCGACCACGTCAAGTGCGGTCCTGCCCCCCTGCCCAGTAAAGCAGATCGCTTTACTGGGCAGGGGCCAGGCTTTTCGTCTCTCAAACTATCAGTCTATTGACCCGCCCAAAGCCTCGATGAACACTCTGATGAGTTCCTTTGCACCCATCATGGTAGCAAGTTCAAGCGGAAAAGTATCGCCCGAAGCTACTAGATTAAAACCCACCATGCGGCCAGTCCGCTCGACTACCACGCTAACCTCATCCCTGGGCCAACGCGCAACTTGTTTCTTGATCTTGAAATTGAATCCCCTGGGTGAATAATCGAAAGCGTAAACCGATTTGTCTCCCACAGCGATAAAGACCGGATTGGGAAGATTGATCGATGGCTTGTCGCCTCCGCCGCCGCCGCGGCCCAACAACCTGCCAATCAGCCCCGAAAACACCGAACCAACCAGCGCCGAACTCATCGAACCGGCGTGACTGCACGTCATCGCGACAGAAATTTGCTCATCGCACTTGGGTTGCACTGCGTCTACCATCTTGGCCATTTGCTTTGTGGCTTTTTCGTCCATTTTTTTCCTCCGAAAAATTGCTACTCGGGTAGCGATATAATCTTGGTGTCGCCTATCAAACATTGCAGCAGTATTATAACAGAAAAGCGTCGCAAAAGCGTCGCAAACACGGACTTTTTGCACTGACTCGCTTGAATTGACATCCTTGCAACTTGATGGACCGGGGTAAAACGCTGACGCGGGATGTGTTCGTGGCCTGGCTGTTGGCCAAAGATTAGGGGAATCGCAACTCGTTAAAAGTTGCGCAACGTCAGCGGTAGGAACAAGCGCCAGATGCTATCATCCTGCACGCACCAGACCCAAAGACTGGTGTCACAGGTGCTCACACCTACGTCCCAGACGCCGATATCCTGTTGGCCTCCAGTCCAGTTGGAGGGCAGATTGGCGGTCGTTCCCCAGTAGAAACCGTTGTTGCTCAGCCAGATGCCGCAGTTGGCCTGGCCAGGGATGGCCGAAATCGAATAAGAA
>JAAEPW010000631.1 GCA_024232355.1 Chloroflexota bacterium
CAAGGCTAACCGGATCATCTCCTCGGCGGTGTCGTAATCGGTGTTGTGCAAGGCGATGCGGGACAATTCGAGCGCCGGTTCTGCTGACGAGGTCTTATGCAGAATGGCGGTGAATGCCGCAGCGGCGTCTTCCATGCGTTTCAAGCGTTTGAAGGCTTTTGCCAGATGCAGGCGGGCTTCGTAGTGGTCCGGCGTCTCTTCCAGCTGGGCGTGGAAATGTTTCAGCGCGGTCTCTGTGTCGCCCGCGCTAGCGGCGCGAACCCCAAGGCGGAAGGCATGTTCTTGGCGCGCCTTCTGGATCGCCTCAGACTGTGATTTGATCTGGCTCTGGCCGGGGTCCCGCGCCAAGGCTAACCGGATCATCTCCTCGGCGGTGTCGTAATCGGTGTTGTGCAAGGCGATGCGGGACAATTCGAGCGCCGGTTCTGCTGCCGAGGTCTTATGCAGAATGGCGGTGAATGCCGCAGTGGCGTCCTCCATGCGTTTCAAGCGTTTGAAGGCTTTTGCCAGATGCAGGCGGGCTTCGTAGTGGTCCGGCGTCTCTTCCAGCTGGGCGTGGAAATGTTTCAGCGCGGTCTCTGCGTCGCCCGCGCTGACGGCCTTAAGGCCAAGGTGAAAGAATGCCTCTTGCGCGATTGCAGTTTCGCTGACCGGACTAGCCTTGCCTTCAAAAGCCTTGGAGTTCATCAAATATTCCCTAAGTGCAAATGATCCACGCCTGAGGCAATCTTCTTAGATTGGTCGGGCTGCAAATCAGTACCTGAGCCATCAGTTGGACGAGAAGCGCTTGTTTAGATAATCTCGGACCCCTTCGTTTACAGAGCGAAAGGGTGCCAGATAACCTGCGGCGCGGAGGTTACTTAGATCAGCGCAGGTGTAGCTTTGGTAGGCCCCCTTCAGATGCTCAGGGAAGGGAATATACTCAATGCTACCGTAGCCGTGCCAGTCGATTACAGCATTTGCCATGGTGTTGAAACTCTCGGCACGTCCGGAACCGCAGTTGAAGATCCCTGATGTCTCTGGGTTCCTTAGAAACCACAGATTTACGCTTACGCAGTCCTCCACGTAAACGAAGTCACGCTCCTGCGCGCCGTTTTCATATCCATCTGTACCGGCGAAGAGGCGGGCGACACTATTCTCCCGGACTTGATTGGCGAAATGGAAGGCCGTGGATGCCATGCCACCCTTATGGCTCTCTCTGGGACCATAAACATTGAAGTAGCGCAGCCCAACAATTTGACTCTGAGCCTTGGGCAGCACCCGGCGAACGTATTGGTCGAACTGGAATTTGGAATAGGCATACATGTTAATAGGTAGCTCGCATGCGCGCTCTTCCTGAAAACCGTTCACACCCATGCCGTAAACCGAGGCCGAGGATGCATAGAAAAAGGGCGTGCCGTTTTCTTGGCACCAGTGCAGGAGGGTTTTGGAGTAGTCATAGTTGTTGGTCATGACATAACGCCCATCCCATTCCGTGGTTGCGGAACAGGCACCCTGATGGAATACGGCTTCAATGTTTCCAAAATCATGTCCTGACTTAACACGCTCTAGAAACAGGTCACTTTCCATATAGTCGTAGATGTCGAGATCGGCGAGATTATGTACCTTGTGACCGTTTTTTAGATTGTCGACGATGAGGATATCGGTACGGCCGGTCTGGTTCAGCTGCTTGGCAATGTTGGAGCCGATGAAGCCACATCCGCCTGTAATAATGATCATAACCAATCTCCTTAGGGTGTCAGTTGCCTGCGCGTTGGCCGACAGAGTTTACGCTGTTTGCGCGCATGAAAAGGCCGGAGTATATATCTTCTCCAGTCTAGAAGGGTGACGCATGAGTCTGTGGCGGGAAGGCCACCGGATTGCAAGGTTGGGCGGAACATGCACAGCAATTGCGTTTCCCCTCGCTTGATACCCAAACAAAGCCAGTTTCACGATCGTGTTTTGTAGACGCGGCCCTCGGTCATGCGCTTTTTCACAGCATCGGCACTGGTGTCATTGTTCCAAGTAGACCCTTCTGCTGTGTCCGCCAGATGGCTGCAGAGTTCCGGTAGCACGAGGGAGATCCGAGACTGTTTGGTCAAGCTGTTGGGGGATTCTTTCCACTGCCACAGATCGAAATGGCTACCCCGTACAGGTCCTGGATTGCCGCGTCGACTGCCGTCATCAAACCACCAGGTGAGTGGCCCGACACTATCCAGAACTTCGGGTGTGGCCATGAAGTTTTTCCCATCAATCGTGTCGCTGGCAATGACGGGGTTCCCGTTCCAGTCCAGATCGGCGAACCCGGGGTGAACCTCGGTGTAATAGCCGGACACGTATCCTAGGTATCCGGGCATTGCATCATGGGCGATGCCGACCATTTTCTCGAAATAGGTCTCGGGATCTATGATATAGCAATCATCCTGAATGTAGCAGACGTAATCCGGCTTTCGCTCCATGCGGTATGCCATGTTCCGGCGCAGATCGTTGAGACTGTTCCAGTGATAGGGAAGGCCATGGCGCTCTCTGGCCCAAGTCACGTGATCTATCCGATCCTTGTGTTCATTGAGAATTTCCAGGGTTTCCGGGTCCATACTATCGACGGACAGCAGCAGTCGATGTTCGAACGGAGACTTGTGGATCGCCTCCAGCATCTGCCCAAGGCTCTCGCGCAAACACCAAGGGCGTTGCGAGGTGGTCATCAGGACATCGATCAGCTGCGGCGCCTTCCGATAGGCCTTGTGGGCTTGATCTTCAAACAGCAAAGCCTGCACCCGTTGACCCGATCGGGGGGGCATGTCCGGGAAATCCGGATTGGAGCGGTGGGCGTTTTCAAGATCCAGCCTGACCTGCTTGGTGCGCATGCCGCTGATCCGGGCGCTGTTGCGGATCACGTCTTCCAGTGCGGTTTCCCGGTCCAGCAGGTCTTGCTCCATCCTCCGAACAGTCGCTTTGCGGGCTGCGACATCTTCAGAGGTCAGCCCATTCAGAAACTCGAGGATTTGTGCGCTCGTGGTTTCATAGAGCGGAGCCTGCTCCTTATGACCCACTTCGTGACAGGCAATGCGGTAACTGTTGTCCAGCCGGGTGACGTCTTTCATCGGGTGACCATCTAGAACAGCAGGTACGGTGCCCGAAGACCAGGCCTCTAGGATGGACAACCCGTTCCCTTCGCAGGCATTCGGGATGAGATTAATATCGGCTTGAGCATAGAGCTCTTCGACGACTGTGTGGCTTGTCGCCCAGTCTACGATCTTGCCGACCCGGGGGTTGCGGATCAATGTGTTGCGCACATTCTCTGGTAGGCGAGAGCGAAACTTAAGGTCGAACACGACGTCATCGCGCTCAAGTTTTTCGATGGCTTCGACGACGGCATGGGGGTGTTTGCGCGACTCCTGATCGTAGTCGTTGCCAACGTAGAGAATACGTATGGGGCCAAGCTGTTTCGTTGCCTCATCAGCATAGCGAGGGGCGAATTTCGAAGGCCAGGGCAGGTGGACGACTTTGGAGTTTTGAAACTCTTGCTCGAAGGTCTCAAGTTTGAAGGGGGTCGGGCAGAGCACAAGGTTGGCGTGCATTTTTGCCAGTGTGTGTGTGCGGGGGGCCAGCCAGTCCAGGTTTAGGTAAAAGACTTTGTAGGCAGCATCAAGACCACGGTCGAATTCCGCGAAGCGTTCAAAGAAAATGGCCAGTTTGGGTTGGTCGATATCGCGAGGCTCCACCCAATGCTTGCACAAAGGGTGATCAATGTTGGGGCGCATGTGATAGGAGATCTGAAAATCAAGCTTAAGCTGTTTCAGAATTTTCGTGACCTGCTCCAGTTGCACGGTCAGGCCTGAGGTCGAGATTGGCCCCCACAACAGGACGATATTGTTCTGATAGGGACGTTGCCACTTTGAGCGTACCGCGTCCTTGCCCATGCCCACACTGGAGAGTGCGCCACTCCAGAAGGGCTGCCGGGTCTGCGGGCCAGCGGTGAGCGCGATCGAGACATGTTCCGCAAGAGGCGTATCGAATTGGACGGAAACGCCACTATTTGCAATGCTGACGCCATCCACTGTCGGCGCTCCGGACAGGTGGAGCGCGGTGGCTTTTCCTGTGTCGGTCGTGATCCAGCTGAGTTTCTTGGCCTGAGTCAGCGCATAGCCTGTCAGTTTTGTCTTCTCTAGAGAGATGTTGCTGGCATAAATGGCTGGGGCTTTGATCCATTCCTTCAGGTCATGGACCGGGGTTGGCCGGAATTTTGCCAAAAGCGTGGTGTTGTAATCCGCCTTGGCGAGAGAGGCGACCACCTGCTTGCTCAACTCGGCAGGGAAGCTGCCGTAGGAGACATCCGCAATTTCGATCTCTGCGTCTTGAGGAATGTCCATAACGGCGTCTAGGCGATACCCGTCTTCCATTGTGTTGTTGATGACGGCTCCCGACACATCATACCATTGGCCACTATCAATTTTGATACGGGTGCTGGGCGCGGTGGGGATTTCATTGCGTTGGCGCGTGCCCAGTTTGCTTGCAACCACAAACGGTTTGACTGACGTGGTCTTGTCTGAGGTCGTGATCCGGATCAGGAAGCGGATTCCAAGAACCGGGGCAGGCTGCGCCGGAACCTCCAGATGCAAACGCACCCACCCCATGCCCGCCTGTGTCACAAAACGAACAACCTTAACACCATCAATCGTCGCGATACTTGTTTCTATCGGACTTTCAGGTGGTAATTTCCATTCAGCCGATAATTCTTTTGTTAGTTTTAGTCCGTTGCTCTTGGCGGAGATGCCACTCGAAAATCGTTTTTTAATCTTTTGAAAGTCGATGGGCATTTTTCTTTTCCGTTTCGTTCTGCATACTTTCCCATCATGAGAAGGAATGTACGATTAAAGGGGCGAGCTCGGCTTGTGTCGTTGTACGTACAACGCATCTTCATTCTGGAAGTGGAATGACCAGACAGCAACTGTTGCCATCGTTCGACATTGCAGGGACCTTGTAAAAGGACTTTTGCTTTGTCCGCTTGGGCCAAGCGTGAAGCTGTTGATGCTTGCACTGCCGAAGATCAATCGCCGCCAAACAGATCGCGGGTGAAGACCTTGTCGGCCACATCCCCCAACTCATCGGTCATCCGGTTGGCGACAATGAGATCGGCTTCGGCCTTAAAAGCGGTCAGATCGCGGATCACCCGGCTGTGGAAGAAGTGATCCTCCTCCAGCACGGGCTCATAGACGATGACCTCGATGCCCTTGGCTTTCAGCCGTTTCATGATGCCTTGGATGGAGGATTGGCGGAAGTTGTCCGACCCAGCTTTCATCACAAGCCGGTGGATGCCGACAACCTTCGGCCCGCGCATCAGGATCTGGTCGCTGAGGAAGTCTTTGCGGGTGCGGTTGGCGTCCACGATGGCGCGGATCAGGTTCTGCGGCACGTGGTTGTAGTTGGCCAGAAGCTGCTTGGTGTCCTTCGGCAGACAGTAGCCGCCATAGCCAAAGGAGGGATTGTTGTAATGGCTGCCGATGCGCGGATCGAGGCTAATCCCTTCGATGATCTGGCGCGCATCCATCCCGCCGGCCATGGCGTAAGAATCCAATTCGTTAAAGAACGCCACCCGCATCGCGAGATAGGTATTGGCAAAGAGCTTGATCGCCTCGGCCTCGTCAGGATCGGTGAAGAGGATCTCCACGTCCTTTTTCTCAGCCCCCTGCAGCAGCAGATCGGCAAAGACGCGCGCCCGTTCGGACCGCTCGCCAACGATGATCCGGCTGGGATGCAGGTTGTCATAAAGTGCTCGGCCCTCGCGCAGGAACTCGGGGCTGAAGATCACCTGATCGGTGTCCAGCCGCGCCCGCAGGTCGCTGACGAAGCCCACCGGGATCGTCGATTTGATCACGATGGTGGCGCGCGGGTTCACCGCCTTTACGGTGCCCACCACCGCCTCAACGCTGGAGGTATCAAAGTAGTTGGTCTTTGTGTCGTAATTGGTCGGAGTGGCGACGATCACAAAATCGGCCCCGGCAAAGGCCGCGGCACTGTCCGTGGTCGCACTCAGACGCAGAGGGCGGTTGGCGAGGAAGTCTTCCAGATCGGGATCGACAATCGGGCATTGTCCCGCATTGACCATGGCGACCCGTTCTTCGGAAATATCAGTGGCCACAACATCATTGTGCTGCGC